>NZ_JBARMD010000399.1:0-10868 GCF_049802275.1 Occallatibacter sp.
GTGAGAGATGCTTTTGAGAGCGTTCGCTCCAACGATAAGATCATTTCCCTTTATAAGTCGGGCTATCTAGATAATGCGCAGCAATCCCGCGACATCAGTGAGTACGCCTACAAGCATGGCGCTGCAAGCCTGCTTGATTTTCTCGATGCAGAGCGCAGCAATCGAGCCATTCAACTCAGCTATCGGCAGGCGCTCGCAACGTATCTGCTCGCCCTCGAACAGCTTCGCGAAGCCGTCGGAACCAGGAGCTTGCCATGAAAAATCGATTAATAGCCGGCAACAACATTCCATGCCTGATGGCAATTGCCGCCCTGGCTGCGTTAACAGCCTGCCAGTCGCATGATGGGGAGCAGGCAGGACAGATGACGTCATTTTCCGCGAAGGCTTCCAAGTCCGCGACCCCGCAGCTCTTCACCATTCCGCAAGACCAGATGTCCCACATCCAGGTCGTTACGGTTGAGCCGGCAACGCTGAGAAGAACGCTGCGGCTCACCGGTACGGTGGCGTACAACGCTTTCAAGACGACGCCCGTAATCAGCCAGGTAGGTGGCCCGGTGAGCAGGATTCTTGTGGTTCCCGGCGAGCACGTGAAAGAAGGGCAGGCCATGCTCGACGTGAGCAGTCCCGACTATTCGCAACTCCTTGACGCCTATTTAAAGGCTGCGGATTCGAATCGCCTTGCATCGAAGAACTACGCCCGCGCACAGGATTTGTATGCGCACCACGCGATCGCGGAACGAGACCTTGAGCAGGCAGAGTCTGATCGCAACCAGGCGCAGGCCGATCTGAATGCAGCCGAACAAGGCATGAAAATCGTCGGAGTCAAGGATCCGAACCGCCTGGCAAGCGCTCCTTCCTCCGCGCAGATCCCGGTTCTCGCGCCCATTACGGGTGAAGTGGTTGAGCGTATGGTTTCGCCGGGACAAGTGGTCCAGGCGGGACAGACCCAGGCCTTTACCATCTCCGATCTAAGTACTGTCTGGGTCTTGGCCAATGTCTACCAGGGGGACCTTGCCTATGTTCAAAGCGGCGACGATGTCACTGTGCAGACAGACGCATACCCCGGCAGCTTCCATGGAAGAATTTCCTACGTCGCCCCCGCGTTGGACCCAAACACCAGGACCCTGCAAGCGCGCATCGTCGTCGATAATCCCGGGGAGAAATTGAAGAAAGATATGTACTGCACCGTTACCGTCGCGGCTGGTTCGATCTCAAATGCAATGGCTGTCCCAGACTCGTCGGTTCTACGCGATGACAACAATCAGCCCTTTGTCTATGTCAATACTGGACCAAATCAGTTTGGCCGGCGCGATGTTGAGCTCGGTGAGCACGAGAACGGCCAGACCCGGATATTAAAAGGCATTTCCCTTGGAGAGAAGGTTGTCGGCGACGGCAGCTTGTTTCTTCAGTTTGCTAATTCGCTGCAACACTGAGGAGACAGGCCATCATGATTAATCGCATCGTTCAATTTGCTCTTCGGCAGCGGATGTTTGTCTTGCTGCTGGTTGCCTTTATCACCGTCGGCGGAGCCATCTCGTTCATCCACATGCCGGTCGATGCCTATCCCGATCTCTCGCCACCGATGGTCGAGATCATCACCCAGTGGCCGGGGCATGCATCAGAGGAAATTGAACGCCTCGTCACCGTTCCCACCGAAGTGGAGATGAACGGCGTTCCCAAAATGTCCGTCATGCGCTCGATCTCGCTTTATGGACTTTCAGATGTCATCCTCACCTTTGACGACGGCACCGACGACTACTTTGCGCGCCAGGTCGTTTTTCAGCGGCTCAGCGAGGTCACTTATCCAACGGGAGTAACTCCCACTCTTTCGCCGCTTGCCAGCCCTTCCGGACTCGTCTATCGATACGTACTCGAGAGTCCAGACCGCACGCCCCAGGAGTTGAAGACCTTTGAAGATTGGGTAATCGATCGCCAATACAAGCAAGTGCCCGGCGTTGCCGACGACTCCGGATTCGGCGGAACCGTCATGCAGTACCAGGTTGTTCTCGATCCCGCCAGGCTATACGCCTATCACCTCACGGTACCGGCCGTGATACAGCAGTTATCAGTGAATAACTCCAATGCGGGAGGAGGATTCTATGCGCAGGGCGGCCAGATCTACTATGTCCGCGGCCTGGGCCTGATCCGCGATACCTCTGACATTGGCAACGTTGTGGTGGGCTCGCAAAATGGCGTGCCCATCCGCATCCGCGATGTAGGCGATGTTGTGATTGGAAACGCCCCGCGCCTGGGCGAGTTCGGCTTCAATAAAAATGATGATGCAGTAGAAGGCGTCATCATGATGCGACGCGGCGAACAAACGCAGGACGTGTTGAAGGGCGTTGAGGCTAAGACACAGGAACTGAATGAAAGGATTTTGCCGCCCGACGTAAAAGTGCGCCCCTTCTACGACCGCAGCGATCTTGTGCAACTGACAATCCGCACGGTCGAAGAAAACATGCTGCTCGGGATGGCTCTCGTTCTTCTCGTGCTGATGGTGTTTTTGGTGAGCATCCGCGCGGCCGTGATCGTCGCGCTGACCATTCCACTGTCGTTGCTCTTTTCCTTCATTTTCCTGCACGCGCGAGGCATTCCTGCAAATCTGCTCTCTATTGGCGCCATTGATTTCGGAATTCTGATCGACGGAACCCTGGTGATGGTGGAGAACATCTTCCGCGAGCTGGGGGCCCGCGAAGGTCAGGTCTATGATCTGAAAGAGGTCATCCTCGATGCGGCGAGAGACGTCGATCGCCCTATCTTCTATTCCGTTGCCGTCATCATTGCGGGTTACCTGCCGATCTATGCGCTAAGCGGACCTTCCGGAAAACTATTCAAACCGATGGCCGACACCGTGGCTATCGCGCTCGTAGGCGCGCTGATCCTGACGCTGACACTCGTTCCAGTTCTGTGCGCCTATTGGTTCAAGAGCGGAGTTCACGAGCGCGTCAACAAACCCTTTGAGTCGGTGCGTGATCGATATGCGGTGCAACTCGAATGGTGCCTCAATCGTCCCAAGACAACCATGATCGGTGCCACGTTGATCTTCGCAGCCGCGCTCTTGCTGATCCCATTCATCGGCGGAGAGTTTATGCCCCATCTCGACGAAGGCGCACTCTGGATAAGAGCCACCCTGCCCTATACGGTCTCCTTCGAAACGGCGAGTAACTTCTCGCCGCAGGTTCGCAACATTTTGATGAAGTACCCAATGGTGACCGACGTTGGCTCCGAACTCGGCCGACCAGACGACGGTACCGACCCGACAGGGTTCTTCAACGATGAGTTCTACGTGGGATTGAAACCTTATAGTGACGCATCATGGAAGACGGGAAAAATCCACAACAAGGCACAGCTGACGGAGGACATTCAAAGTCAACTCCAGGCATTTCCCGGCGTCATTTTCAATTACACGCAACCCGCCGAAGATGCCGTAGACGAGGCACTGACGGGACTCAAGAGCGCGCTCGCGGTGAAGATTTACGGTCCTGACCTCAACATTCTTCAGAGTCAGGCGCTTGAGATCAAGCGCAGGCTCTCGCAGGTGCCTGGCTTCACTGAGCTGACGGTTGTGCGTGAGCTCGGACAACCCAGTTTGATCATCGATGTCGATCGCGATAAGATTGCCCGCTACGGCATCAATGTGGCCGACGTTGAAGTTATCGTACAAGCGGCGGTAGGTGGACAGGCGGCTACGCAGGTTATTCAAGGTGAGAAACTCTTTGACCTCGTCGTGCGCATGAAGCCTGAGTTTCGCGAGAATGCTCAACAGATCGGCAACCTGCTCGTCGGTACACCGACAGGCCAGCAGATTCCTTTGAGCGAACTTGCCGACATTCATGAGTCCGGCGGAGCTTCGTTTATCTACCGCGAAAACAACTCGCGCTACATTGGGGTACAGTACAGCATTGAAGGGCGCGACTTGCAAAGCGCAGTGCTCGCGGGCCAAAAGTCCATCGCGGAGATTGCAAAGTCTCTGCCGAGTGGATATCGACTTGAGTGGGGTGGGGAATATGGCGAACTACTTCAGGCAAAACACCAAATGGAATTCATTGGACCGCTGGCAGTGCTGATCATCTTCATGATCTTGTTTGCGCTCTATGGAAATTTCAAGTTCCCGATCACCATCGCTCTTGGCGTGATACTCACTGAACCTGTCGGTGCGCTAATCGCACTCAAGTTGACCAACACGCCACTCAGTGTCTCTTCGGCACTCGGTTTGCTCGCTCTTATGGGCGTTTCAGTCGAAACTGCCGTCATCCTCGTCTCCTACATCAACAAGCTGCGCCTCGAAGGCAAGGACATTCGCACTGCTACTCGCGAAGCTTCGCTCTTGCGTCTTCGTCCGATCATGATGACCGCACTCGTCGCTTGCCTGGGACTTTTGCCCGCCGCACTCTCCACCGGCATCGGCTCCGACACGCAAAAGCCCTTTGCGATCGTCATCGTCGCGGGTCTGGTTTCGCGGCTCTTCCTTGGCTTCTTCGTCAATCCTGTGCTGTACGAGATGGTCGCCCGCGATGGCGATGTCTTACAAGTTTGACCGAAGCTGGTCACGCTACATAGAGCTTTCAGGACTGACCTGATTTAAGAACTGGCCTAAATCGTCTCGTGGACTCTGCTGTCGCTTGGCGTGTGATCACTTGACGACGCGCCCGTTGGGGCCTTCACCGGGACGCGAACGTGCACCTCGGTTCCCTCCAGCAAGTTCGAATTGACTGAGATCGATCCGTTTACCAATCTCACGCGCTCGCTCATACTGAAGAGACCGAGGCCTCGCCCCTTTGCCGCCGCTTCGGGATCAAACCCAACTCCTGCGTCGGTGACCGCGAGTTGAATCTCGTCCGGGGTTCCCCAACATTGAACGTCAAGACGCGGTGTTCCGCTGTGCTTTGCTGCGTTATGTGCGGCTTCCTGCAAGACCCGGAATAGGCAGAGAGAAATATCGCCGGGCAGATGTCCTGGAAGGTCGTGGCATCGGAATTCGATCCGCATTTTGTGTTTTTCTCCGAACTCCTGGCAAAAACCTCTCATCGTTACTGCCAAGCCAAGGTGTTCGAGCCTCACAGAATGCAACTCGTGGGATAAGGCTTGCAAATCGGCGGCAATCTCCGAGGTGTAATTCCGGAGGTGGGCTACGCGGTTAAAGGCACTAAGGTTCGAATTGGAAATGTCCGACTTGATCCCATCGAGCTCAATCACGGTCAAGGCCAAACGTTGACTTATGTCGTCATGAAGTTCTCGTGCAATCCTTGTGCGCTCCTGTTCTTGTGCCTTGATCAATCTGCTGCCAACGTCGGAGAGCGCTTCCACTGCAAGCCTTTGTTCGGTTACATCGGTGCACGATCCGATATATCCTGCAAATGAACCTTCGGAGTTGAATCGTGGAACTCCAGTATTCGAAACCCAGCGATATATCAGGTCGTGTCTGAGGAGCCGATACTCCATCCTGAACTCCTCCCGTCGATCGAATGCCCGATCGTAGATTTCCAGGCACCTCTTCAGGTCTTCGGTATGGACACCTTCCGCCCAGCCGTAGCCTAGCTCGGAAGATAGCGGACGCCCCGTGAAATCGAGCCAGGGCCTGTTGAAGTAGGTGCAGAGCTTGTCCGTGTCCGACATCCAAATCATCACGGGCGCCGAATTCGATACCAATCTGAAACGTTCTTCGCTTTCTCGCAGCGCAAATTCCGTTTGTTTGCGTTCCGTGATGTCCTGGACCGTGCCATGAAGCTGCGCGATGCGATCGTTGTCATCGCGTATCGCCTCACCTCGCCCGATCACCCATCGCGTGGCCCCATCAGGGCGGATCATTTCAAGATCCAATTTGTAGTGGGTTCCGCTCCGCAACGATTCTTCCACGGCGCGGCTCAGTCGCGCCCAACTCTCAACCGTGTATAGCCTTGGATGATCCTTGTAGCTGGGCGCCGGCTGAGCAGGATCGAGACCCGCGATCCGGTAGAGTTCTTCAGACCAGATCACCGTATCGGTTTCCACGTCCCATTTCCAGGCTCCTACCTTTGCGAGCTTCTCAGTTTTCTCAAGCTCTGCTTCTTTCTCTCTGCGCGCGTCCTCGGCGTGCCTGCGATCCGTGACATCCACTGCGATTCCTAGTGCGCGCTGCGGATCGCCGTTGGCTGCGAGATAAAATCTCCCTGTGTCCGCAAGCCATCGGATCGTCCCATCGGGGCGTACCACGCGATATTCCGCTCTAAATGGCCTTCGGTCTTGCACCGCATCTGCTAGTACTCTAGCTATCCGCTCGCGGTCGCCTGGGTAAATTCGTTCAAGAAATTCATGTTCGCCTGCGAGGTAAGTATCGGCATTGATCCCGAAAGTCGTTTCCAGGTCGCCAAACCAAATGTTCTGTCCAGTGACCAGATCCCAGTCCCATCCCATTGATTTGCCTGATCCCATAGCGAGACGAAGCCTGTTGTGAGCCACGGTCACATCGGAAGTGAACTCGCGGTTGGCGAGGTAATTTTCAGCAAACGCGCCGGCGGCCAAAAGCAAGCCCGCCACCATTACCACCAGGAGTCGGACTTCATGCGTCCCGCTCGGTTCGTCCGTTCGGAATAGCTCCCAGATGCCAACAGCAGGAATACCGAGTACCGCGAGCATCGCAAAAACAGAACTGTACTTCGGATCCGTAGTATCCAGAAGTACAGCCTGATTTAACTTCGGTTGCAGCTTGTTTCCCTCAAGAGCTATCCAGAGAAACCAAAAGATTGAGGCAGTGAACGCCATCCCGATCGGAGCTCTTAAAGCCGGATAATTCGCGCCGCTTGGATTGCCCAACGGACCTTTCAAGGCCCAAACGAGGTTAAAGGCGAGTGAACCAATTGCATAGAGGGCGGAGGCGCCGAATAGGTGGAGATATATCGATTTCCAAGGGGATTGCGAACGGACGATTAACCTGCCAAGAATGCCAAGAAGCAAAACATTCTCAATAAGGTAGAGGGCTTCGAAACGCAAGATCATTGCCGTTCCTCGGCTGCCGTACTGATACGGGAACAGATAGAAGGCATATGCGAAAACCCAGACGAAAAGCAGGATGAGAAAGTTCAGCGTAGCTCGATAAGGTCTCCGACTAGGCAAC
Source organism: Occallatibacter sp. (assembly GCF_049802275.1). Lineage (NCBI taxonomy): Bacteria > Pseudomonadati > Acidobacteriota > Terriglobia > Terriglobales > Acidobacteriaceae > Occallatibacter > Occallatibacter sp. The sequence continues at coordinate 7,094 of NZ_JBARMD010000399.1, forward strand.
TTCAAGTGAGGACGCGAAGCCACCGCCGCGATCATGAACACGATGTGGAGAAACAGGGGAGGATTGTCGAAGAGAAATTCCGGAATCCTGCCGTGCAAAACCACGCTGTTGAACCACGAACCAGGAACCAGCGCCCACAAACCAAATGCCGCCGCTAGAAATGACCAGAATAAGCGGACGGCCTGCCTGCTCTGCACCGCATTCCGAATTGCAACTCCGCAGGTCAAGAGAAGCAAAACGAAGTAACTGATGTCGTAATATGCGACTAACGCAGGACCTCTGCTCAGCGCGAGTGAAATCACACCCTGAGCCAGCAAGACGACGGCGACTATGGCCGGCCATGAAGAGAGAACGGATCTGTGTCCCGAGTGGAGAAGAGCCCGCATATTCTTTCGCAATTGAGGGGCTCCCTTCGATTTGGAATTGAACCCCGGCAATGTTCGTACTGGTCGAGCATCATTTCTTCGTCCAAAACCAGATTGAGGTGCGATTATAGCCCGGATAAGCAGTTGAAAGACAGTCAATTTTGGCCCGGACCATCTGTTTTAGAATCTGCCGGTTATGTGAGCTGATCCCCATGAGTTAGGGCAAACTGTAGATGAGTCCGATCTCTTCCCGTGAATTCTGCAAATGGTGAAATCAGAGCTGAATAGATAAGGCATTTCGCGGCGATAACTCACTTAATAGCTCGTCATAATTCCCCTCATGATCAGAGTTAGGAGGATATCTTCGGGCGCCCCTCAAACTTCAGGGGCGTCCTTGTCCCGCAGATTTATGAAGATCCGATTCATCGCTGTTGTCACTAGTTATCATTTTGTTTTTGAATCGCGTATCATGCAGCGAAACCCGAGGTGGCTCATGCTGGTGTCGATCATCTGCGGCTGCCGTGCCGCAGGACGATAGCGCAGACAATAATTGGGGGCGCACAGGTGGGAGCCTCCTTTAACAACCTTGCGAGGAATCCGAAATTGTGGCTGAGCCGTATCGTAACTCTTCGACGGCGAAATAATACGCGGATTAACAGCAGGGCCGCAGCAAGGCGCAACTACTTCGTCTGCATGGCGCGGGACAAACCAATCGCAGGTCCACTCCCATACGTTTCCCGCCATGTCATACAGGCCATATCCATTCGCCGGGAAAGATCCGACCGGAGAAGTGCCCTCGTAGCCGTCATCAAGAAGATTTTGCCAGGGGAACTCTCCCTGCCAACTGTTGGCCATCGCCTTACCATCGGGCAAATGTTCATCCCCCCAGGTGAACGTTTTTCCGTCAAGCCCGCCGCGAGCGGCAAACTCCCATTCCGCTTCCGTCGGCAATTCTTTCCCCGCCCAGCTTGCGTAGGCTTCAGCATCTTCGTAGGCAACGTGAACAACTGGATGTGAGGCAAGACCATCTAGCGACGAATCCGGCCCTAACGGATGACGCCAACTCGTTCCCGGAATCCAGGCCCACCAATTGCCGTAATTGCGTAAGTCCACCGGGCCGCCGGTTCTTTGAAAGAGCAGGGAACCGGGCACGAGGTTCTCTGGTGGGGCGCCAGGAAAGTCCGCAGGATTCGGCGCACGCTCGGCGACCGTCACATAGCCAGTCGCCTCTACGAAGCCTGCGAAGCGTTCACACGTGACCTCGTGGCGATCCATCCAGAAGCCATCCACGGTAACCTCGTGGACCGGCCGCTCTTCCGGATAAAAGTCTTCAGAGCCCATCCGAAAGGTTCCGCCGGGTATCCAAGCCATGTCGAGAAGTTGCGGATTGGCCTGTACATCGTTTGTTCGACTGACTTCATTCGCCATATGCGGGTTCATTCTACCTCTGCCCCTTCAGGCTGGTGCTATACATGTTCCTCTTCGTGGCGATTTCAGCATCGCCCACGCCGCGTACATTTGTCGGCGTCCACGACATCCGACTGTCATAAGTTACAGTTGCCAACCCTTCAAGGATTTTCTACGCTATCATCCTCTCACCGTGAGTTTTTGCCGAGTCTCATGGCCTTCGCTGGGAGCTCCGCGAAAGGTATGACGATTCTAATCTTCGTAGAATTTCAGCGGCATTTGGCATTGCCAATTTGATGGAAAACAATGACGACAACAAACCTGACGAACGCCACGGCTGAAAAAATTCCGGCAGACCGCGTGATCGACACCGTGTTGGAAAAGCTTATAGGGAACGTCCAGAAGATCATCGTAGTAGCACTCGCCGCTCTATTGATCTTGGTGGTAATCCTCTCCACGGTTCACCTCGGGTCCTTGATCGTCGAGGAGGTCTCTAAGCCGCCACGTTGGCTCATACCCGTTGAAGGGCTGCTCGAGATCTTCGGATACTTTCTCCTGGTGTTGATCGGCGTCGAGTTGCTGGAGACTCTGAAAGCGTATCTCAGGAAGGACGTCATCCACGTCCGCGTAGTCCTTGAGGTTGCACTCATCGCGATGGCAAGGAAGGTCATCATTGAGGAGCCGAATACTGTGCCGGGTATAACTCTCTTCGGGATTGCGGCTCTTATTCTGGCTTTGGGCGTCGCGTTCTATTTTGAGCGGCAGGCGAAAAGAGAGTCATCGCACTCATAAAAGGAACGGCAGCAATCGCCGGCACTCCTGTCGGCCCTGCTGGTGGTCTGGGACATAAGGCAAATCCAACCTCTTACGCGTTCGACACTCAGGAATGAGCTAGAACACGTGGCCCAGAGAAAAGAACCATGTGGCATGTCCGGTATCTCCGACACTACCGCCGATGAAAACGGGCCCAAAAGCGGTGCGGACAACCATACCGGCCGCGCCGTCATTAGGTAGTTTGCTCACGCCGGGATCATTGAACATTTTCCCGATCTCATAAATTGCCGTGGCGTAGACGCCACCACCCACGAACGGGGGCAGGGATATCAAACGGTGCATGTAACCCGATCGAAAGAAGAAGTACTGATCTCCTCGCAGCTCGTTTGTGCCATACGCAAGCAACCCATTTACTCCGCCGAGGTAATACTGAGGAATGCCGGTCTGCTCGTATCCCATGGTAGTTCCGCCCCGACCTATCACGTAGACGGAATCTGCGCGGAATACCCGTTTGAAATACTCGGCAGTCATCTCCAGGTTTGGAAATGCGGAGGATGCCCCCGGGCTCGTATCGTAAAGATGGAAATCCGCCCGGCCGAAATATCCGGCCGTTGGAACGATTGGCTCGTCCAGGTGGTCGTTTATATATCGGAATCGCGTTGCCCCCACTTGCCCCTTCACGGATGAGAACGTCGGGGTGCCCAGCTTCAAATCTGCATTCAAATATCCGATTTCATATCCGGCCCGCACCTCGCTGAAGCGGTCGATGGCGTATCCGATGTCAACTCCCGCGCCAGCTCGAATGATTCGGTAGTCGGCCTTCGGATCGTTATACGAATAAATCCACTGCCCCGAGTTGCTTATAGTCACTTGCGGAGCATAGAACCACTTGGATGCCTGAGTAAATCTCTTGTAGTACTCGGAAGCGATCCCATACGTATTTCCGATTGCAAAACTCGTGCGCCATTCCGAGCCGAATCCTCCGACGTCGAGAAATGTCAAACGGCCGCCCAACGTGTAGGTGACGTTATCAGGCTCGGTGCCATCGATGCTAAAGGCAATTTGCAGAACCGGCGGTGCGTTATTCCGCTCGCGGACATTGACCATCAGGCCGGTTTGCCCGTCAATCTCCGTCATATTGTAGGATGCGCTTGAGAATCTCCCAATGCCAGTCAACAGGGTGAGGTCGCTGTCCAGCTTTTTAGTGTCGATCGGCTTATCCACCATCG
>NZ_JBARMD010000400.1:0-11062 GCF_049802275.1 Occallatibacter sp.
TGATGTCGAACGGGAAGTCGTTCGAAGTTGAGTCGATGGGCGTACTGATGCCGAAGCCGGTGGAGATCGCGCAGCTTTCGGCAGGCGAGGTGGGATTTTTCGCGGCAACCATTAAGACGGTGAGCGATACGCGCATCGGTGACACGGTTACGGAAGAAGAACGGCCCGCGTCAGAGCAGCTACCGGGATTCGAAGACATCAAGCCAATGGTGTTTGCGGGACTCTACACGGTGGACTCGCACGAGCACACGTTGTTGCGCGATGCGCTGGAGAAGTTGCGGCTGAATGATTCTTCTTTCTTCTTCGAACCCGAGAGCTCGGCGGCGCTGGGATTTGGTTTTCGCTGCGGGTTCCTGGGACTGCTGCATATGGAGATCATTCAGGAGCGGCTGGAACGCGAGTACGAGCTTGACCTGATTACGACGGCACCGGGCGTGCGCTACCACATCACGATGACGGATGGGTCCGTGATGGAAGTGGACAATCCTTCGCGCTGGCCGGAGCCGACCAACATTGATGAGATCCGCGAGCCGGTGATCACGGCGAAGATTCTGACCAATGAAGAATATGTCGGTGGAATCTTCAAACTGGTGGAAGAAAAGCGCGGCAAGCAGATGAACTTCGAATACGTGACGCCGACGCGCGTGCTGTTGACGTACGAATTGCCGCTGAATGAGATCGTGCTGGATTTCTACGATCGGCTGAAGTCGATTTCGCGGGGGTATGCTTCGCTGGATTATTCGCTGGCGGGCGAGTGGGAATCGCCGATGGTGAAGCTGGATATTCTGGTGTCGGGCGAGCCAGTCGATGCGCTGTCGATTATCGTGCACCGAGACTTTGCCTATGAGCGCGGAAAGGCGCTGGTCTCGAAGATGCGGGAACTGATTCCCCGGCAGCAGTTCGAGGTGGCGATCCAGGCCGCAATCGGAGCGAAGGTGGTGGCGCGGGAATCGGTGAGCGCGCTGCGGAAGAACGTACTTGCCAAGTGTTATGGCGGCGATATCTCGCGAAAGCGCAAATTATTGGAGAAACAGAAGGAAGGCAAGAAGCGGATGAAACGGATCGGGAAAGTGGACATTCCGCAGGAGGCTTTTCTGGCCGTGCTTCGGGTGGGCGAAGACCAGCAGAAGTAACTCTCAAATCGTGACTTGGCTCACGTCGCAGTCATCAACCATTCATAGGGAATTGTGGAAAGCTCATTGCAGCGGCCCAGAGCGGCCTGGGCGCGGGCCTAGCTTGCACGTGGTCTCGTTGACTTGCGCTTGTGATAGATAAATAAGGAGCTTCCTAGGTTTATCAGAGCGCGTAAAGCTTGGCAAGTAGGAAAGTGCAGCTTTTTTAGTGAATCATGCGACTCGATATCCACAATTTTTTCCACAGGCGAGCTGAGAACATTTCTCTATGGGAAGCATGGCGCCTGTTCCCTGGAATTCGCATTGAAACGGATGAAGAAAAGGCCCCGGGATTCCGGGGCCTTTTCTTGATGATCCAGTGGGTTTTTCTGATCTTCGAACAGTGCCATTCCCGCGAGGCAAATGATGGATCCGTTCGGCCTCGGGGCTCCGGCTACTGGGGAGTCGTTGGCCTCGGGGCTGCCGGCCTGGGGGCCGAGGGGGCCGACGGGACAGTCGCTCCTCCCGCAGTGGGCGTCGTTGGTGCCGGTACACCTGATTTCACGTTATAGGCGTCAATGATGGCCTTGGTGATGTTGGTGGAATCCGCGGCATACAGCACCGGGTTCTGTTGCTGCGAAAAGTCGAGGACCAGAGTGTACCCGTGCTGCTTCACATAGTCGTTGAGGACGTCATAGACCTTGGAAGCAAGCGAGCCGTAGAGTTCCTGCATCTCGCCCTGCATGTCGTTCTGGGCATCTTCAGCGGAGCGATCGAGCTGCTTCTTTTTGTCGTCGATGGTTTTGGCACGGGCCGCGCGCTCCGCGTCACTGAGTTTGTCGCCCTGGGCCTGGAGCTGCTTGGTCAGGGTCTCGATCTCATCATTAAGGGCCTTGAGCTGCGCCTGCTTGGGCTGATATTTGCGCTGCAGGTCGGCGAAGCTGCGCTGTCCCTCGTTGGTCTGCGCGACGGCAACCTGAAATGCGATGACTGCGATCTTGGCTGGACCCGCGGGGGCTGCAGCAGCGGCATCGGGAGCGGACGGCGTTTGGGCGGTGGCAGTCAGGGCAAGGCCTGAGGCAAGCGTGAGAACTAATGCAAGAGTGCGCTTCATTCGACTTGAAAACTCCTTAGAAATTCCTGGGGCTGTCGCGCATTCAAGTTGAAGGCGAACCGGCACCTTCATTGCGCGCGCCCTCTGAGAGACCTCTCGACAAATTTCCTCGAGGGACTTCCATTAGACGGAAGCAAGGACGAGAAAAGAAGCGGCGGAGACGTCAGCAGGAACTAGATGGATTATAGGGGTGCGGGGTGGGGGGGTCAAACTGCAGAGAACAGAGGAACAGAGATTGGGATGGCTCGGCGCAAAAAGGCCTCGCGGGTCAGGCGAGGCCTTCTGAAGAGATGCGTTGGGGGCTAGTGAGCGCCGGTTGGCTTGGGAGCGGCGGGAGTCCTGGCGGGAGCTGTACCCCTGGCTCCAGGCGCGCCTGCTGCCGGCGTTGGGGCCGGAATGCCCGATTTGACGTTGTAGGCCTCGATGATGGCCCTGGAGATGTCAACCGAAGGGTTGCTGTAGAGCACGACGGGAAGCTGCTGGTTGCCGTTATCGAGGACGAGGCTGAACCCGTGTTCCACCGCATAGGCGTTCATTGTCTCGGCGAATTTGCCGGCAACGGCTGAGAAGGTCTGCTGCATATCCTGCTGGAAGTCGGCCTGCGCGTCTTCGCCGGAGCGCTTCAATTCCTTCTGCTTATCGTCGAGGAGCTTGGCCTTGGAGGCGCGCTCGGCATCGCTGAGAGTTGCAGACTGTGCCTGGAGTTCTTTCTGCAAACCGGTGATCTCATCGCTGAGCGTCTTGATCTGCTGACGCTTGGGATCATACTTTTTCTGGAGGTCGGCGAAACGGCGCTGGAAGTCGTTGGTTTGTGCAACAGCTTCCTGGAAGCTGATGACAGCGATCTTCGCTGGTCCGGCAGGTACGGCCGACGCGCTCGGTGCAACGGCGGAGACGGCAGGCGATTGAGCGGTGGCATTCAGCGCGAGGCAAGAGGCCATCGCGGCTACGGTGATGAGAGTGTATTTCATGTAAATCCAATACTCCTTGAAATCCCTGGAAGGCAGCCCTGCGGCCATGCGGCGCAACGACGAGCCTGTGCCTCCTGAACAACCTTCGGTCCTTTTCGATGGGGGCTCCGCGACAGTTGAGGCAGAGACAAAAAGACGCGGATCGGAGACGTCAGCAGGAACTAACAACGATTATATGAGCGGCGGAGAGGGGGGTCAAACGGGATAAAGAGGGATAAGAGATCAGGGATCAGCGATCAAAAACGTGAGGGCCGCTCAATGAGCGGCCCTCGCGCCGGATGGTTGCAGAATCTGATTAGAAGGTGGTGGAGACGCTGAGACGGAAGGTCTTGCGCGGCTCACGGAAGAGATTCTGTGCGCCGTAGGCCTGGATGGTCTGCTGATAGGTATAGTCGCCTGCGCCGCCGGGTGGGAACATATCGCGGGTGATGAGCTCGGCTGTGCAGCTTTGCACCTTGGCGCCGAGGGCTACGTCGTTGCAATAGGGCCGCTCGTAGAGACGGAGCGGGTTGTAAGCGTAGTAGAGCCGAAAGGGCGCGTTGATGACAGGCATGATGATGGAGAATTCGCCGCCCAGAGACATGCGGGGCACTACATTGGTTCCGGCGACCGTCCGGATATCGCGCTGGAATCCGACGTCCACGCCGGGGATGCCGCCCTGGCAGGAGCCATTGTTGTAGACCGGGCAGCCGTAAAGCGGAGCGGTAAGAGATGCGAAGCCTTCGGGACTTTGCTTGAGCTGGCCGCGGTTGGCAACAACGTCCATGCCGAAATCGTCGAAGAGCGAGAACATTGCGGAACCAACGATGGGAATGCGGTACTCCAGATTGCTGAGGAAACTGGTGTCGCCACCGATGGAGACGATGCCGTAGACCGGAATGGGGACCGCAATGCACTGGTTTAGCTGAGGATTGTTGGGATCGCGCGGCACGCATGAGCCGTCGGGATTTGTGAGCTGAACCGTCTGACGCGTGGGCACATAACCGTAGGGCGTGGCACTGCGAACATCGAAGCCGCGCAATTCGGAATCGCCGCCCGCATAGAAACGGTTGTTCGGGGGCGCCACATCTCCGCCGTAGCCCTGTATGTAGCCAAGCTGGGCCTTGAAGGCGAGAATATTGTGTCCGTTGGGACTGAACATGAGGTAGTGGATGGGGCGGTAGGTCTTGTAGGAGACCAGGGGCGAGAAGTAGCGTACGTTGCCCCAGATACCGGCCACCTGGAAGGCCGCTGTGAACTCTTTTCCCGAGCGCGGTCGTACCGGATTGTTGACGGTGTTATAGGCGTAGGTGAATGAAGCCAGGCTGGTGACGATGCCTTCCAGCGCGTTTGATCCCTGGATGCCTGACCGGAAGCTGATGGTCTGGAAGTAGGTCTGTGAAGCCGTGCTGAACGCGGTGATGTTGGCCCGAGAAAGTGAGTAGGTAAAGCCCACGCGTTGGAAGGCGTGGCGACGCAGCGGATAGCTCAGCGAGAAGTTCAAACCGGTCGCGGCCTGATTGTAGTTCTGGGTAAGCTGCTGTTGAGCGTTAGTCAGATTGAGAGCCGCGCCGCTCGACGTCTGGTAGGACTTGGCCGCGTTGAAGTCAGACTTGTTGTTGTATATCTGGAAGCCAACGTTGAGCGGGCGGTTGTGGACATAAGGTTGCGTGAAGCCAAAGAGGAACTGGCGGCTTGTGTTGCCGATGTTGCCTTGAAGACTGAGAGTTTCGCCCAGGCCCAGGAAGTTGTTGGTCTGGTAATTGATGCCGAGGAAGGCGCCCGACAGTCCGCTTACGCCGCCGTTCAGGCCGATGGAGTTCTTGCCCTTCTCCTTAACCTTGAGGAGAAGGTCGACGGTGCCGGCTTCAGCGTTCTGGTGTGCCTCGGAATCCTGATCGACCTTGAGAGGATCGAAGTATTCAAGCTGATTCAGGCGCAGGAGGCTGTATTCCCATAGCTGGGAGTTGTAAACCTGGCCTTCGTCGAGAAGCAGTTCGCGGCGGATGACGCGGTCGCGGGTGATGGTGTTGCCCTGGAACTCGATGCGCGAGACGTAGAACTGCTTGCCTTCATCGATGTCGACCTGCAGCGAAACGGTCTTCTTTTGCTCGTCGTAGACCGGCTTGGGGATGGCGCCGAAGTTGATGTAGCCGAGCTGGCCGTACGCCTTCTTGAGGTTTTCGAGGCCCTTGCCGACGAGGCTGGCGTTAAACCAGTCCCCATCCTTGATCGCGAACGTGGCGCGGAGAGCCCTGGTGTTATTGATGTGCGTATTTCCCGTAAAGGTGATGGTGCCGAGGCGATAACGGGCGCCCTCTTCGATGGGCATCAGGATATCGATGCGCTTGCCGCGTTTGGGCCGGAAGGTAAGCAGGTTCAGTCCGCCTTCGTCGCGAATCTGGGTGCGGGGCGTTTCGACCGCGGCGTTGGCGTAACCCTTGTCGCGATAGGCGAAGCGAACGCGCTCAGTATCTTCGTCCAGCTTGGAGGCGTCGAAGGTGCGGGCGAAGAGATTCTCGAGGAATAGAGAATAGGGGATGCCGATGGGCTTCAAATTTTTCATCGAGCGGCGCAAGACAACGCTGCTGATGTGCTGGTTGCCGACGAACTTGATCTCGCCGACCTTGACCGTCGGGCCTTCCTTGATACTGAAGTTGATCTGCACCGAGGCGGGAGGGATGGTCTTGACGTCGGCCTTGATGACGGCGAACTGGTGGCCGTGCTCTGCAAGGAGTTCCGCGAGTACGGATTTGGCGCGCATCACCTTGGTCGGATCGTACTGGCCTTCCACCGAGAGGCCGACCTTCTCCTTTTTGAAGCGGTCGAGGATATCGGAGGTCGAGACGGAACTGTTGCCCTTGTAATTGATTTCGCGGATGGTGGGCCGTTCCTGGACGAAGACGTTGAGGATGATGCCTTTCTCCGTGTCTTCGCGTTCGATGCGCAGGTTCTCGAAGTAGCCGGTGTTCCAGAGGGAGTTGAAGTCGCGTTCGATCGAGACTGGATCGTACGTGTCCCCGACATGGGTGAACATACGGGCGAGGATGGTTTCCTTTGGAATACGCCGGTTGCCGATGACGCGGATAGATTCGATGATCTGCGACTGCTGGGCGATCGCTTCTCCAGCTGAGAAGACAAGCAAAAACACCAGGACGAGCCGGGAAATAATGGCGGTAATCCGCGAATTGCGGGAGATGACATCGTTCTTGATGAGTACCCCCGCCCAGACGGCACCCGCCTGTCCGTCGGGGGTCTCTATCTTCACCGGGCTGGTGCACTGCGGCGAGCACAAGTACTGGTGCGGTCCAAGGTAAGGCTTCACGGGAAGAATATGCACACCCTCACTGCTTAAGTTCTGTTACAGCCTTTAGGAAAGATTGATTTTACCATCTCGAAGACGATGTCTTCTGATCGCTACAACCTCACCTGAAGCACGGATGAAGCGCTCGGCTCGGAAACCGAAATCTTCCTAACTTTTCCTGCCGCGCCAATCAGTACCCCGGACCAAAACCTGTCCGCGGGACTTGCCATTCGCGTCATTCAGGACACCGGGCACTTTGCGACACAGTGGGCGAAGAGTGAATGCGGAAGAGACAGCAAACAATCCGCAACCTGTTTCAACGCCAACCGCTCGCTCATTTGGGTCCTAGATCAGTTTACCGGACCGAAATGGGCAGAGCGAATCCTCACGAACGAAGACCTGTCCGCTGTTCATAACCCCACGGATGAACACCTATCCGCGGAGATCCCGAATGACCCACCCCGCGGACTAAGACCCGTCCTTGGGGACCCTGAATGACTGGATATGAGCGAATGCACGATCCTTAGACGCAGGTGCGGGCAACATGACATCCTCAAAGCGAAGAGGATGGAGGAGAAAATGGCAGAAATCTCGGAGACCGTCTACGGTTTTTCAGTGGAGATGCTGAACGGGCCCGCGGTGAGCCTGTCGGATTTCAAAGGGAAAGTGCTGCTGATTGTGAATACCGCCAGCCAATGCGGATTCACGCCCCAGTACGCGGGGCTGGAGTCACTTTACAAGACATATAAGCAGCGCGGGTTCGAGGTGCTGGGTTTTCCGTGCAACCAGTTTGGCGCGCAGGAGCCGGGGACTGCCGCTGAGATTGGCGCTTTCTGCGAAAAGAACTACGGGGTGAGTTTTCCCATGTTTGCCAAAATCGACGTGAATGGCGGGGAGGCGCACCCGCTTTACCGGTTCCTGAAAAGCGAAAAGCCGGGCCTGCTGGGCCCGCTGGGTGGCGGCGCGATCAAGTGGAACTTTACGAAGTTCCTGGTCGACCGCGGCGGAAAAGTTGTGGCGCGATTCGCGTCGGCTACCAAGCCGGAGAGTCTGGCGAAAGATATCGAGAAATTACTCGAGAGCAAGTAGGCGGAGAAACTATGCGCAAGAGCCTTCCGATAATTCTGATTCGTGTGATTGTGGGAGTGGTGTTTCTGACCGAGGGCATTCTGAAGTTTGTATATCCCGGCGAACTGGGATGGGGACGTTTCGCGCACATCGGGCTGCCCTTTCCGCACGTGCTTGCGCCGTTCGTAGGAGCGGTGGAGATTGCAGCGGGTGGAGCGCTGATTCTGGGTTTCTATGCGGGCGATGCGGCCCTGTTGCTGCTGATCGTGATTCTGGCGGCGATCTTTACCACCAAGGTGCCGATTCTGCTGGGGCATCCGCTGGCACGGTTTGCTCCGCCCAAGCTCGACCATTACGGGCTGCTGAGTTTTATCCACGAGGCGCGCACTGACTTGTCGATGCTGTTTGGGCTGGTGGCCATTTTGATTGACAGTGGCGTCAAGGTCAGCCTGAGAGGGCGATAACTATCAGCCGTCGAAGCGGAAGGCGCTGATCTTCGCGCCCATGGGCTCATCGGTGAAGATGCGCTTGCCCGCGGCTTCGCCTCCTGCGCCGGCTGCGACCATCAGGGGAATCAGATGCTCCTCGCGCGGATGAGCAAAAGCCGCGAAGGGAGCTTCGCGCCAATGGGAGAGTAGATCGTCGCGCTCAGAAGCCGGCGATTCGACTGCGCTGGTGAGCCAGGTGTCGAAGGCACGGGCGCGGTCGGCGGTCTCGGGATGAAAGTAGGCGCGGAGATTGTGGAAACTCATGCCGCTGGCGATGATCAGGACACCTTCGTCTCTCAAGGGAGCAAGGGCACGGCCGGCGGCCATGTGAAGAGCCGGATCGAGCGAGTGGGCAAGAGAGAGTGTGACGACGGGGATCTCAGCCTCAGGGAATGCAACCTTGAGGGGAACGAAGACACCGTGATCGTATCCGCGGGTTGGATCGGTCGCGGAGGGGAGGCCGGCGTTACGAAGCAATTCGGCCGCGCGGACGGCGAGCGCCGGATCACCGGGTGCCGGCCAGGTGAGCTGGTAGGTGTGTGCGGGGAAGCCGGAGTAGTCGTAGATGAGCGGCGGCTTGGCGGAGGTGCTGGCGGTGAAGGCCGGCTCCTCCCAATGGCCGCTGATAACGAGCAGAGCTTTAGGCTTTTCGGGAAGCATAGAAGCCACGGACTCGAGGAAGCGCTTGGTCGCATACCAGGTGTCTGCTGGACCCCAGGTCCAATCCATGAAGAAGCAGGGGCCCCCACCGTGGGGAAGGAAGATGGTGGGCTGCCGCTGAGTGTTATCGGGCATCGTGAATCTCCGGCGTTCCCGGCCCAATTATTGGCCGGGATTTATCTGTTGTAACAACTATCTGATGCTCGGGAGGTACGCGGAGATTCGGATGCCGTTAGAAAACCGGCTCAGCCAGAACATAGACGTAGACCAGCATTGCGGCACCGATCAGCGCAGGAATCAAGCCGCAAACAAAGACTGGATTACCGTGAAGAAGAGCGTAGAGAAAGACAGTGACGCCGATGCCGACACCCATGTTGATGATGCCCCCAATCTTCATGCCTTCGCGCCTCTTGATGCTTGCGATGCGCTCCTGCTCGCGCAGCAATTCAACCGCAGCGGTGCCGCCCTGACCGGGCGCCTCGGCAATGCGGCGGATGGTATCGGCCTTGTAGAAAGCCTCGCGCTCCTTGCGCCGGTGTTCCATCCATGTAGTGGCGGGGAGAAAAATGCCGAAGAGCGCCACTGCGCCGACCGCGAGAAAAATCCACATGCCGTTCGCCATAAGGACATCTTCAGAATCGAAGAGAAACTGGAGTACCAGGTGTGCCATACAATCCTCCTGCTTGCCGGGGACTCGTTTCATCCCATGCGTACAGTGGGACAGGGGAGCCGGCCGGCCGGTTGCATTTTCTTGTGAGTAAAGCAGGAGGTGCGCGAATTGCGCGAATGATGACGTGGCGGGCGGCATTTTCGTTTGCTTTGGTGGTGATGATCGCTGCCTCAATCGCGATGGCGGTCGCGGCAGTGGAACGAAGTCCTGGATGGTTTCTCAACCCGGGCGCTGCATGGTTCTTGCGGGAGGTGGTTCTGGCATTGGCCATCTATGCCGGGGTGATTATTGTCGTTGTCGCCAATCGAGGCGACGACTGGGATGCGGAGATGCGGAACGCGGCCCTGTTCGGCAGCATCGCCGGTCTTGTGGAAGGGCTCAATGTGGCGCTGGAAAACGGGATTGGCGTCTCGGTACAAGGGCCTGCAATGCAACTTGCGGGAATGCTGTTCGTCTTTGCACTTTGGGCGGCCGCTGGAGCCCGAACGGCCAGGGAGTTGAATCGGTTCCGGCCCGGAATTATCGCAGCGGTGATGAGCGCGGGCGTCTGCATGGTGATCGGGGTGACGGCCGGGTTCGCGATGGAGTTGTTTATTGCGCCGTCGCGGGCGAATTATGTGGCGACGTGGGCCGAGTTCAAGCGGAGCGGGTGGACGGATGCGCACGCCTTCGGGATCGCAAACACGCTGGATTCGGGATTCACGCACTTGTGGATGGGGCCGCTCGTGGCGCTGGTTGTCGGGAGTGTGGGTGCGGCGGTCGGATGGCGGATGGCGGCGCACCGTTAAGAATTGGTGGAAACAAAATGCAACCAGGTGCGGCGGACCCTTGTCCCACAATTACGAGAGTGGTGGATTTGAATACGACTGCCCGGAACGTAGGCGTGGCGCGAGGTCAAGAGTCGGACCTCGCTGACGTGGAGCGCGTGCTGGGCGGGGACGTGAATGCCTTCGAGGGCATCGTGCGCAGGTGGCAGAGTCCGCTGGTGAATATGGCGTGGCGGTATTGCCGCGATCGCGGACGTGCGGAAGAGATGGCACAGGAGGCGCTGGTGCGGGCCTGGCGCGGATTGGCGCAGTGGCGGCGCGAGGGCAGTTTTTCGACGTGGCTGTTTGCGCTTGCGGCGAATGTGTTCCGTTCGGAACTGAAGCGGTTTCCAACGCTCGATGTGCGAATTGAGGATGCGCCGGAGCCTGGTGGTCCCGCGGCGCAGCTGAACGAAATGGCGAAACGTCAAAGTTCGGATGCAGTCCGGAGGGCGGTGCTGGCGTTGCCGGTGCGCTACCGCGAGCCGGTGGTGCTGTTTTATTTTCACGAGATGGATGTGGGCGCGACTGCGAAGACGATGGGGATGCCGGAAGGAACGGTAAAGGCACGGCTGGCAAGAGCGCGAGCGTTGTTAAAAAAGCGGTTTCCGCATCTCGAAGATGAGCAGGCGGCGATGGGATTGGCGGAGAGGGAGGCATGACGATGGAGTCCATGAAGAAGACGAGCAACCTTGATCGGATTCTCGGTGCGGAAGAGGAACTGGCGCCTTCGTCAGGCTTTCTGTCGGTGGTAATGGAGCGCGTGCGCGAAGAAGCCGCAGCGCCGAAGCCGATTCCGTTTCCGTGGAAGCGGGTGGTGCCCGGCGCTGTTGTTGCTTTCGGTGGGGTGGCGTGGATTGGCGTAGAGGTTGTGCGGCAGGCAGTCAGGA
>NZ_JBARMD010000401.1:0-1762 GCF_049802275.1 Occallatibacter sp.
GTCTCGACCCCAAATCGATGCGCGAGATCATTGGAATCGTGGGCAACGTGCGCGAAGGCGGCCTCGACGAGGACCTCTGGCCCGCCGAATACGAAGCAATCTACTACAGCCCCGGCAATTTCGTGTCTATCGCTGTGCGCACTGCCGGCGACGAAAAGGCCATTCTGCCCGTGATGATCAAGACCCTGCACGGCATCGATCCAAACCTGGGCACCTACGGCGAGATCACCATGACCGACCAGATCAACAGCACGCAGTC
The DNA here is from genome assembly GCF_049802275.1 of Occallatibacter sp. Classification (NCBI taxonomy): domain Bacteria; kingdom Pseudomonadati; phylum Acidobacteriota; class Terriglobia; order Terriglobales; family Acidobacteriaceae; genus Occallatibacter; species Occallatibacter sp. The sequence goes on from NZ_JBARMD010000401.1 coordinate 260, forward strand.
CGCGCTGCTTCATCGCTTCTCCACTTGGTTGGTCGGCGGCTTCGCCGTCATAGCGCTGGTGCTTGGAGTGGTCGGGCTCTACGGCGTCGTAGCTTTCTCGGTCAGCAAGCGAACCCGCGAAATCGGCGTGCGCATGGCCCTCGGCGCACAGCGCGGCACTGTCTACAGGATGGTGATGCGTCAGGCTGCGTGGATCACGCTCGCGGGTATCAGCATCGGCCTGATCTGCGCCGTCGGCGCATCTTTGCTGATGGGAAAGCTGCTCTTTGGCGTCCAGGCATGGGACGCCACAACGCTTGCCGCCGTGGCCCTCGTTCTCGGATCAGCATCGCTGGCAGCAAGTTTCCTGCCCGCACGCCGCGCAGCCTCAGTCAATCCAACCGACGCTCTGCGCGCCGAATAAAGTCGACTGAAGTTCATTTGTGTTAGCACACAACCCTGCGGTTCGCGGAAGCACCTGACTGATCGACAAAAAGTTATCAGGCGCGACTTTTACACCTTGCTTGCAATCTCGACGAATTCGCTGTTTTCGTAACAAGGTCACGACTTGACAGGTGCCGAAAAACTCGACGAATCCGGTGTTTTGTAATAGGGGCATGGCTCGGGGAACCCACGCAGTGGGTCGCAGGGCGCAAGTGCACAAAGATGAATGTTGGGCCATAGCCCTGCGCGATGCTTGGTTCAAAGAAGAATTTGGACTCTTCAGCAAGCTGTTTCGTCGTGGCGCAATGAGTGCCAAAACTCTCAACCGGTCCCTGACCAACGTTGCGACCTGACAGCGATGTCAAGAGCCACTTTCCTTTAAGAGTTTTCAAGGTTCTCAAATTAAGGGGTTTGCGACAATCTCGTTTTGCAGGGTATTTACTTCGAATGTTGCACAATGAGATTGTCTGGCTTCGATACGCGAACCGGGGCTTCACCAGCAGCTCAGGGTGTCATCTCAACTCGCCGGAGTGAACCTAAGAAATCGGAAAATGTCATTCCGGGCGTTCATTTATAGGCATAAGTCCTTTGGTGAGAAACTTCTACGGCTAAACCATTTCGATAGAGATTTTTAGCGACACCCCCCTGCTGTAGCCCTAACAAAAGAGGATATTTACTCAAAGAGACCCCAGTAAGGGGGTACACCCCAAGAGTGGTTTCAGTCCGGGCAGACAGGCCCCGCAATGCTCCGCGAAAGCGTATATGGATTTTTCAGACCAGCCGGAGAAAACCGTTCGGTGTCACCCGCGCTCCAGGAAACACCAGGTCAAGATCGCGGGCGCCGATTGTCTTGCTCACCACTTCGCCCAGCACCTGCCGGTAATCCGTAGTGAGTGCCAGGTCGCGCCCTTCATTCAACTGATCGTTACTGAGCCCCGGCCACTTTCCGTAAACCTTGCCTCACTTCACGTTTCCGCCCAGCACAAACATCGCATTCGCGTGCCCGTGATCGGTGCCGCCCGTTCCGTTCTCGCGCGCCGTGCGACCAAACTCCGACATCGTCACCAGCGTCAAATTCTC
>NZ_JBARMD010000402.1:0-25162 GCF_049802275.1 Occallatibacter sp.
GCTCAGTCGCTGACGCGGGAATCGTGGAGTTGCGCTGGATGATCCTTGCAACCGTTCCACCCAGCGCTTCAATGCCCAGCGAAAGCGGCGTCACGTCCAGCAACAGCATCTCTTCGGTTGTCTTCGACGCGCCGGCAAGAATGTCTGCCTGCACGGCCGCGCCAAGCGCAACAACCTCATCCGGGTTCAATTCAATATGCGGCTTCTTGCCGCGCGCCGCGAGATGAAACAGATCGTCAACCAGTTTGCGCACCGCGGGAATGCGCGTCGATCCACCAACCATCACCACTTCATCGATCTGTTCGGGCGTGATTCCAGCATCAGCAAGCGCCTGTTTGCAAGGACCAGCCGTACGACTCAGCACCGGCTCAATCAACTGCTCAAAAACGTCGCGAGGAATCTCACGCTGATAGCGATCACCGTTGGGCAGTTCGATATCAAAACGCGCCGCATCGTCCGCAGAAAGCGCAATCTTGGCGTCGATTGCAGCTTTGCGCAGAGCCTGCACAGCGCTGGGGTGCGTGCGCAGATCCACGCCGTGCTCCGCGTGAATCTCATCAAGCGCAATGGCGAGCAGCAGGTTGTCAATATCGTCGCCGCCAAGGTGCGTGTCGCCGTTGGTTGACTGTACCTCGAAGATTCCGTCGCGGAGCTTCAGAATGGAGATATCAAAAGTCCCACCGCCGAGATCGTAGACAGCAATCGTTCCGACGTTAGCACGATCGAGCCCGTACGCAAGTGCTGCAGCGGTGGGCTCATTCACCAGGCGCAGCACTTCAAGACCCGCCATGCGACCAGCATCCTTTGTGGCCTGGCGCTGCGCGTCGTTGAAATATGCAGGAACAGTGATGACGGCCTGCGTAACTGGCGATCCGAAGAACCGCTCAGCGTTGCGCTTTAACTGCCGAAGAATGTAGGCGGATATTTCAGGTGGAGTGAAACGAAGCTCGCCAAGTTGAACACGCGGCACTTCTCCTGCCTCGACATCGTCCGCGAGCCGGAACGGGAACAGCTTCAGTTCGCTTTGCACTTCTTCAAGCCCGCGGCCCATGAGGCGCTTCACGGAATAGATGACGCGCTCCGGAGTCTCGATGAGCACCCGTCGCGCGCTGTTGCCCACCGTTACTGTGGGCCTGCCGCCGTCGGCCGGCATGGGGTCGAGAGCCACCACAGACGGCACCAGATTCGAACCATCGACACCGGGAATGACCACCGGCTTATCGCCTTCCATATATGCGACCAGGGAATTCGTCGTTCCCAGATCGATTCCAACTACGCGTCCTTCTGCCATGATTCTCTTAGGCTCCCAGTGTTTCCGTCACGTCGCGTACAAGATTGCTGACGTAGCGCCGGCGATCGAGCAGGCCCACCATCTTTTTCTGCGATTCCTGCCGGGCGCTTTCATCGCCCGCATCCCACACTTGCCATTGCGCGCGAAGATCGCGATCAACATCGTCGAGCAAACCGTCGAACTTCTTCTTGGCCTGTTCGAGACTGGTTTGAAGTTCCGGATCGGTGTCGCCCATCTTCCGCGCCATGCGCATCTCTTCAAGCTGCATGTTCAGGTCGAACGCTTCCTCAAGCAGATCGGCCGGCACACGCGATACATCGTTTTGGTTCTTGCGACCCTTGCCGGCGTGTTCTTCGCCGATTTCAGCGCCGTGCAGCTTCAGCAGATATTCCGTACGGCGGATCGGATCTTTCAGCGTGCGATAGGCGTCGTTCAGCAGCGCGGTATGGGCGAGACTCCACTGCTTTTCGTTCTCCTGCGCCCGCGCGAAGCGATCGGGATGCAGCTTGCGGCTGAGCTTGTGAAACTGGTGCTCGAGCATGCCGAGGTCGAGATCGAGCTGAGGCACCAATCCAAAGACAGAAAAATAATCGCCTCCCGGAGGAGGCTGAATCTTGCTGCAATGCGGACAGAAAAGCGTGACATCGTTGTGCGCGACCGCGCACGACCAGCACGCGACCGGTACTGCAGAATCGAGAACTTTCAACATGAAAAGACTCCAGGCGGAAGACTATGAGAAGGATGAACCGCAGCCGCAGGAGCGCGAGGAGTTCGGATTGATGAAGTTGAAGCCCTGCCGCATCAGCGTCTCTTCATAGTCCAGCGTCATGCCGTGCAAATAGACGAACGACTTGGGATCGACAAACACGCGCACTCCCTCGAACTCGTAAATGCGGTCACGTTCGCGGGGGCGCGAATCGAACTTGATCGAATACGAAAGCCCGGAGCAGCCGCCGCCCATAACCCCAAGGCGCAATCCGCCTTCAGTCGGCGACACGCCTTCCTTCTCCATGGCGACGCGGATCCGCTTCACCGCACGATCAGTGACCTGCAGTCCCTGCGACGCAGCCGCCTTGTTCTCTGGCTGCGCCGGCGTTGCGCTCGCTCCCTCCGCCGGCTTCGATTCGATGGATACAAAGTTCGACATTGTTTCCTTCTTGCCTTGAAACCGCGCTTACTTCGCTTCGACGGCAACCGCCGCATTCTCGGCGACACCGTTCTTCTTCTTCCAGTCGCCGATTGCCGCACGGATGGCATCTTCCGCCAGCACCGAGCAGTGAATCTTGACCGGAGGAAGCGAAAGCTCCTTCACGATGTCGGTGTTCTTGATCTCCAGAGCCTCTTCAACCTTGCGGCCCTTGATCCATTCCGTTGCAAGTGAAGAGCTCGCAATTGCCGAACCGCAGCCAAAGGTCTTGAACTTGGCTTCTTCAATAACCTGGGTCTCTGGATTAACGCGGATCTGCAAACGCATTACGTCGCCGCACTCGGGAGCGCCTACAAGCCCCGTACCTACATCTCCGGAACTCTTGTCCAGTGTGCCCACGTTACGCGGATTGTTGTAGTGATCTACGACCTTATCGCTATATGCCATGATTCGAACTCCTCCCGCGGGGAAGCCGCGTACTTCTGTTTGATTCGGCAGACACGCCCGCCGATGCTTATCAATCACCCAATCTGAGACCCGGCGCTCAAGGCAGTTCGCCCCGTAGAGCTAGTGCGCCTGCCACTCAATCTTGGTCAGGTCAATTCCCTCTTTCACCATCTCGTAAAGCGGTGAAAGCTCCCTTAGTTTCTTCACAATGTCAATGACTTTCGCCGCGACATAATCGACTTCAGCCTGAGTATTGAAGCGGCCGAGGCCGAAGCGAATGCTGCTGTGCGCGACGTCGTCGCCCAAGCCCAAAGCCTTTAGCACATATGAAGGCTCAAGAGTTGCCGAGGTGCAGGCCGAGCCACTCGAGACGGCAACATCATTGATGCCCATGAGCAATGACTCGCCTTCGACGTAAACGAAGCTCACATTCAGATTGCCAGGCAATCTATGCTCCATAGACCCGTTCACGTGAATGTAGTCCAACTCGGACTGAAGCTTGTCGTTCAAACGATCGCGGAGACCTCGAAGATACGCCGCCTCGCTATCCATTTCGGCATATGCAATCTCGCAAGCCTTACCAAGTCCTACAATCCCGGGAACGTTGAGCGTGCCAGAGCGCATGCCGCGCTCGTGGCCGCCGCCATCGATCTGCGCGGCAATTTGAACGCGAGGATTGCGGCGTCGAACATAAAGCGCGCCAACGCCCTTGGGTCCGTAAATCTTGTGACCCGAAAGCGAGAGCACGTCGATGTTATCCGCGATCACGTTTACCGGAACCTTGCCCACAGCCTGCACCGCATCGGTATGGAAGAGCACGTTCTTCTCGTGACAGATTTTGCCGATCTCGCGAATCGGCTGCAGCACACCGATTTCGTTGTTGGCAGCCATGATCGAAACGAGAATCGTCTTGTCGTCGATGGCGCGCTTCAGATCTTCGAGATCGATTAGGCCATCGGCCTTCACGGGCAGATAGGTTACGCGGTAGCCGTACTTCTCCAGGCGCTTGCATGTATCGAGAACGGCTTTGTGTTCCGTGACCTGCGTGATGATATGGTTGCCGCGTTCGCGATACATCTCCGCGATGCCCTTGATGGCGAGATTGTTCGACTCGGTTGCACCCGACGTGAAGATAATTTCCTTCGCAGTTGCGCCAATGAGTTTCGCGATCTGCTCGCGCGCCGTCTCGACCGCCTGCTCGGCTTCCCAGCCAAACGAATGGTTGCGGCTCGCCGCGTTGCCGAACTTCGCCGTGAAATAGGGCAGCATCGCTTCCAGCACGCGCGGATCGATCGGACTGGTAGCGTGGTTATCCATGTAGATAGGCAGCGTCACACCTGCCGGCGCTTCAACGTGACTCGTAACTGTACTCATCCCGACCTCTCCATCGTTGTTGCGGCTCCGCTCAGCGCGGAGAGTTAACTAAATCGTCAGCGAAACCAATTTCGGTTCAAGCACGTGGCCTGGCGGGTGCTCATGTTCGGCCAGGTCCTGGATACTGATGCTCTTCAGAACGCCGGCAATTGTATCGTTCACCCGTGCAAGCGGTTCCTTGATTGTGCAGTTCGGCGTCAGGTCACATCCCTTGGCGCCCTTGGTGCACGAGGTAATAAAGAACGGTCCATCGATCGCGAGAATCACTTCGTAAGCCGAAATCGATCGAGCTGGCCTCGAAAGTGCATATCCCCCGTTCATGCCGGCGTGGGACTTCAGCAGGCCAGACTTGGTAAGTTGCTGAAGAACCTTGGCCAGCAACTGGGCGGGGATTCCGTACGCGTCGGCAATGTCCTTGGCACTCAAGGCAGCCGTATCGGGGCGTTCGGCCAGGTATTTGAGCGCCATCAACCCGTAATCGGCCTTTTTGGTGAGCTTCAGCATAATATGCGACTTCTTCAGTCCACATTTAGTATACGACCAATAATGTCGCCCTTTCAATTCTTCCGACTACCAATTCGAAGGAGGTCTTCGATTCAAGCGTTGGACGTGCCGACATTGTGATCGGAATCCCACTCGAATACAGCCCAATCGACGAATGGTATTCGTCCCCTTGAAACCTAAACCGCTCCTGCTTCGATTGAGCCATTCCCGGCAGGATTCAACGCTAAACCTTTGAATCTAAGAACAAACGTGTCTGCGGGTCCACGCAGATCATTTCGGTACCCTGCGTGTGCGGACTTCCGATGCTTCTCCTTGCCCCTGGGGCATCTCAGATTCGGCCGCGCGCAGTTCAACTAAGAGCGCGGCCCCATGGTCGAGCGCTTTGCGCAAGAGTCAGAGGGGATTCCCATGGCCACTCATCAACCACCCGATACCCTTCCCGTTTGCTAGCGAGCCAAAGATTCACCAAAATGCCGTTTGAAATTGTCGAAAAGCTCGCTACAATCTGCGGCAAGAGTTTTGTAATTCAACCCTGCCCAATACGATGGTTACCGCCTGCAAACACCCCAAGGTTCGAATTGTCTCCCGGCACGAAGACACCGAGTACGTTGAATGTCTCGAATGTGGCGATGTCTTCGATTCAGAAGAATTTCACGATATGGCAATTGAAGAATCCGCCGAGAATGAAGAAGAGAAAGAGGACGAATGAGGCCTCTGATAAGCGGGCAAGCCCTGGCATACCCAGAACTACTTAGATGAGCAATCTAAAGGGTTTAGTATAGCCTTCCCGTCCGCTTCATTTGGCGCCTGGCCCAGTGCTCTGTGTGCTGCTGCGGTGCGATGCAATCCAGGCATAGTGGAGACCCGAAGCCACCGTAAGTCCAACGGTCGCGTCGAGTGACACCAGCCGCAGGATAACGACCCACTTTGCCGACGTCAGCTGATGCAACAGAACAACCGCAACGGCCGTCACCTGGGCAACCGTATTCGCCTTGCCGAAGATACTCGGACCAAATTCCCGGCGTCCCGCCACGGCGTAGAGGATGGCCGCTACCAGCAAGATGCCTACATCGCGACCGAAAACCAATATCGTAACGGTGGTCGGCATCAATCCCTTGTACATAAGAACCAGGAACAAGGTGCTCAGTAGGAGCTTATCGGCGACCGGATCGAGGTATTCACCCAACATGGTTCGCTGCTTGAGTACGCGCGCCAACACCCCATCGAGAGCATCGGTCAATCCTGCAGCGATGAAGAGTGTAAAGCTGAGACCGAACCGGTTTTGAAGAATGGCAGCCACCAAAAATGGCGCCAAACAGATGCGCAAGACTGTAAGCAGATTGGGCGCATTGCGCAGCGGGTTCTGTCGTGTGGTGGGGGCCTCAGTCATCGATTCGCGGTTTCTCGACCTGTCACGTCTTGCCCTGCTGGGGCCGCCTGAACCTCTCCGATTAGAAGATAAGCCCCGATGGGCCTTGCAGTTGCGGCCATAAATTTGACCGAGATAAATGGTACAGCATCGACGAGTTGCTGCAACAGCCCTGCTTTTCCCGCTGCTCTGATGCTGATAGACTAATCTCTGTCGCTTTACAGGCGCGTAGCTCAGTTGGTTAGAGCGCTTCCTTGACACGGAAGAGGTCGCTGGTTCGAATCCAGTCGTGCCTACCACTTTCCCTTAAAAATCAACAACCTACAGACGAGACCTCTTCTTTCTGGTCCCCGTCGAGGGTTCCCGAGGGTGCTGGCGCTTGGGGCAAGCCCAAAAAACACCTCAGCGCCATATCCTGCGCCTCTCGCGTCTCCTCTTTGATGGCCTGCTGATAGAGCCCCATGGTGACCACCGGATTCGCATGCCGCAGCGTTTCTTGCGCAACCTTCACATCGATCTTCAACTGGCGGAGCATCGTGCCGAGGCTGTGCCGGAATGAGTGCCACCCAATTGTCTTGTTCACTCCCAGCTCTCTGAGTACCGGACGAATGTGATGTTTAAGGACCATGTCCGGTTGAAGTGGCTGCGCGCCATTTTTCTGAATGGAAGGGAACAGGAAATCTGAATCGGACTGGTACATCGATTCAGCCTTCCACTTCTTCAACTCCTCCCCAACGATCGGATGAAGAGGGACAGGTTTGCGGGATGCCTCGGTCTTGGTGGGACCAATAACGTTGCGCCAGATTGAACGCGTCACGTTGATGGCCAGCGCTTTGAAGTCGACGTCCTGCCAACGAAGAGCCATGAGCTCTCCCCTGCGCAAACCGGTGCTTGCATCGAGGAGAACCATCACTCGTTCCCGCATAGGAAGCTTTTCTATCAGAGCCTGGAACTCCGCCGGCCCAAGGATGTCCGGATCGCGGAGCCTCTTGGCGGATGTCCGTACCGCGGTGATGGGGTTGTTGAACACAAAGCCGTATCGAATCGCGTGAGTATAAAGCGCCGACATGACGTTGCGGATCTTCGCCTTCGTCGCACGACTCGCTGGTCGCCCGTCCTTCCTCTTGATGCCGGCAAGCCACTTCTCAACCTCAATGCTCTTGATGGCGGATAGTGAGCACCCGCCCCACTTCGGGACGACGCGGTTGTCAAGGAAGTCAGTGTAGCTCTGGATCGTTGAGTAGGCCTTGCCAGGCCGCTGCAATTCCTCCTTCTTGTAATGAGCGACAAGCTGCTCGATGTTGAGGGGAGCGCACTGCGCTCCCTCGTTTACCTCTACCCTGAGCTGCGCGATTGCCTTCTCCGCGTCCCTGCGTTTCGGGAATTCGAGCACCGTGCCAATAATCTTCCGCTTATAGACACGCTGTCCTTTCTCCTCCGCGTAGTACCGGAATGCCCACACATCGGGTTGGCTCTTGCGCTTCAAAATAGTTAGGGAACCCCGCTGATAACGTTGCGCCTGCATACGGATCTTCTCCTTTGCAAGCGCACTGATGGCTGACGAGGAGTTTACATTCTCTCCGTCCAAAATCAACTGTGGAGAGTTCATGCGGCAACCGCTCCATTCGTCTGGCCATTCAGCCAATCGATAAGCTCGTCCTCGAAAAAACGCCAGTACTTCTTTTTTCCTTGACCCGTCGGGTGCGCGGGCAAATAGTCTTGCCTAGCCCAACGAGTGATGGTCTTGTCGTCGAAACCAAGGAACTCGGCAGCCTGGAGAGGCGTCAGGATCCTCCGGTTCCTTCTTTGTTGGGGTGCAAAGGACGGAGAGTTCCGGTTGTGTTCGTCTTGTTGCGGGTGATTCTGACGGCCGCTGCTAGCAGTCGGTATAAATGGGGCGGAGTCGTTCTGAGATGGGGTGCGTTGCTTCCGACCTTGCGAAAGATTAGCTGCTCTTCCACCGTCGGCAAGTTGATTGTTCTGGGGCAGGGGGCGGGACATCCCGGCGGCTTCTGCAGTCAAATAACTACTGGATCGAACTTTCTGTTGCAACTCCATTCTCCTGGGGGGCCGGGGGCACCGGCCGCGTGAGCGCGTAGTCCGCCCCGCGGAAGGAGGGCACCATAAAAGATCGCCTTTCCTGCGCGAGACCAGACCAAAAACGTTACGGACGAACTTCCGATTAACCGCTAATCAAGGTGGTAGAAATGTCCCCGCACATAAAGTTCTATTCGTCATTCTTCCTTCCTTTCAGCTAGGCCGAGCATCGTCCTCGACATTTCTCTAGTACTCGAGACCTGAGCCTCGCAAAGGACTCCCGAAACCGCCACAGCAAAAGGCCAGCGCCGGTGTCCTGCGATAACCATCCCACAGGCTTCACTACTTGCCAAAGCCATGGCGCCAGTCCTCCTCATGGCCTCGCACTCGACGGAGAAGCATTTTGTTCTGCGTGTACTCCTCATAAGATGGTGGGGTTAGGTTTTGGAACCACAGGATTGAGGCCATTCTCGCTCGAATCGCGCTGCCCCAGTACCGCCTAAGGGTGAGCTATCGAATTAAGGACTTTAGATTTAACGTGTAATTCGAGAGGTCTATAATCCTCGCAAGTTTGCAGGTAATTCCATGACACGAGAAGAACGAGTGACACGGGCAATGGCTTGCTCCGGAAACTTCTTCCTGGTGCTCACCCAGCCCGAACTTCGCCGTGAGGGCATGAGCTTCCTTTCGTTCTATGCTCTGCAGCGTGCAGTCGAAAGGGCAAAGGACCCGGGTGGCAAGTATTCCGAGCAGTGGCTTCGGAGCGAAACCGGTCTGGAGGACTACGAAACGAGCCGAGCTTGCACTCTGCTGGTAAGGAGTGGACTCGTCAAGGCTTCAAAGCATGACGACGACCGCCGGGTGAGAAAGCTCGTTCCGACCGCCCTTGGCTGCCGGGTTCTCAGCAGAATCATGGAGGCTGCAGGTCGACGCCTCTGGAATGGAATCGATCACGCTGGCCGAATCCGCCGAGTGAAGGAAGTAACCTCCCACCTCCAAAGAGCGAATCGCATCCTCCACGGACAATTCCAGCTCTCCTTCTTCGACAGAGACCTCTCAGAAAAGAAGCCGCGAAGGAGCTCAAAGAACCGTGCTGCAACTGAGCCGCGATGAGCAACACGCTTCGCGAGCGATGAGCTCTAACATTGAGCAGTGTCTTTGGACGCCTGCCCCTAGATCACTGCCCAATAGGCGTTCCGGGCCTTTTGGAACGGTATAAGGATTGATCTAGCGCGGGAGTTTGGCCCTACGACCAGATGCTGCATGACAATGCCCTCTCGGACGCTGCGATTGAGCCGGGCCGGATGGCCTCACGGCCCTGGCCACACTTCAAACAACCTGCATTAGCGATGGTTGCGCTCTGTGGGAGCGCAACTACGAGTCGACCGGTAGCAACCACCTTTCCGACTAGCCGTTATACGGCCGGGTGGACTGGATTTGCGAACAGGTCGACATTCCGAGGATAATCAGCAGTCGACGAGTGCTAGGTCATGAACGTTGCAATCCGACCTTGCGTCCACGGATTGGGGCCCTAAATGGCAAGTCCCGTGGGTCAGCGGACTACACTGGCGTCAGTCTCGTGCAATCCGGATTGCTTGCTTGCGGGCGGGATTGCCAAGTGGCAGGATCAGCAAGGCAGTGGCGAGCCCAAACGCGCCTCCTATCAGCGTTTCCCACGCTCGCGAAGCTAGAACGAAAGCGGAACTCTCTCCGCTTACCGCGAGCGTCAGAATGAGAGTAAACGCGTAGGCGCCGCAGGCAATGTCGTACCGTTCGGGAAGCGCCATGGCGTAAATGATCATTGCAAGAGCAGCCAACGCCCAGGCCACAATAGGCGCGTGCAACGCTATAGGAAGGCATCCGAGACCGAGCGGAACACCTATCACGGTACCGATGATGCGGCGGCGAACGCGATCGATGGTGCCGAAGGTAGTGCCCGCGATCACGTAAGTGCAAGCGGTGATCGCCCAGGCAGACTCTTCGAGGCGAACCAAATGATTCAACAAAACGATAGCGAGGGCTGCGATAGCAGCTTGCAGGCCCATGCGAAGTTCGCGAGATGCGCCTCCATTTGCCGCGATAATAGAGTCGAGTGGCTGGGCGAGGACCGGATGTTCCGCCGGTCCGCTCAGCACGCGTGGGAGGATCGCCGCGACTGCTGCAATAACACCTGCGACCGCCACCGTCGGCAGATCCGCGCGTTTCAGGCCAGCACCGTAGGCTAGAAGCTGCCCTATATAAATCTGCGAGCCGATGCCCGCGCCGAGAATTCCGTAACGCTTCAAATATCCGACGAGGAAAGCGCCGGTGACAAGCGTTAGTTCGGCGCCGGGCCAGCCAGTACGATCGAGTATGGGCGAGAAACCGATCATAGTGGCAGCGCCGGCGACTGCTGCGACGCACATTAGAGCGAGGTCGCGACTGGAAGATGCTCTGGTCGATTGACCTTCAAAGACACTCGCCCACAGCGCAAAACCACCTGCGAGAGACCCCAGTAGCGTGCCGCTCAATGAGCCATGGGAACCGCCGAGCAGAGTGCCGAGCATTGCTGCGATTCCATAGGTAGTGATCAGGCGCAGACCTTTTATGCGGCGCTGCGTGCCGGGATCGACACGGTCGAGCCACTCTGATGCGATTGCCAAAATTCCCTCCTGCCAAACGATCGATCTCATCCGCACTCGCGCTTTGAATTTGCTAAGTCAGAATCCTGTCGCGTGACCGCATGGCCATAGCTACGAGCGCGCCGATCAGCAACGCGGGGAACAGTTGCCCGGTCATCGCTTCGGCGATGGTGAGCGAGCGGGCGATGGGAGAAACCGGCGTGACCTCGCCGCCGACGGTCGTTAGAGTGCAAAAACTGAAGTAAGTCAGCTTCGAGATAAGCTGATCAAAATCTGCCGGAGCGGTCACGAAACGAAAAGAGCCGGGACGGAATTGTTCAACCACTTGATAAACGGAAGCCCAAGCCATCCCCAAAAGCAGATACGCACTAACGCCGCCCTGGATGCGACTCCAGCGCACCGGTCCGGCCCGAAACATAACCACCAGCACAATATGAACATAGAGAAGCAAAGTAATTGTGGATAGAACGCTACCGACTTGGTGGAGCAGCGGCGTCGGATGGAATCGCGCCACACCCAAGAAGCCCGCTGTAATTAAAGCGAACGTTATGACAGAGAGTTTTGCAAGAAGGTTCTCCTCAACAGCGATGGCTCCGAAGACCATTAGAGAGACGATCGCGAGATCGAAGACGAGTCGTCCGGGAAGGCCCGCTTCGCGGAGCGGCGTAACGACAAAGACAAGCATGACCAGGGAAATCGTCACTAGAGTGAGCCCGAGGTCGCCAGACCAGAACTCACTCATCTGGAAATGGCGACTCGTTCGAGAACGCTCTTGAGTTGTTGTCCTGCGATTGCCTCTACCGAACATAAAATCCTCTCGCTTGAGATCAGAAACAGCCATTTTTAATCTCCTTCAGGTTCTGATCTGTCTCTCTTTTCGTATATGCTCTTTCGATTTGGACTTTGGGCCTTTAGCGACGGCGTCCGCCTCCACCGGAGTGGTGCTGAGCGGGTGCGCGTTGTACGTGTTGCCGGGGCACGCGCTGATGCCCACCCATGCTGGAGCGGCCGCGGTTGCTTTCGGCGTGGTTGGCCATACTATCACCGCTGTTGCGAGAGCGGTTCTGCTCGGCGCCGATACCGTTGTTGTCGCTGCGATTCTGCCCAAGGGACTGACTGCCGCTTTGCTGGTTACGCTGCACTCCGCCATTGCCGCCAATTAATCCGTGGTCGCCGTTACTTCCACCGTTAGGCGTATTGCCCGGCCCCGTGCCCTTATCCGGATGAAGGCCGCCGTTAGGACCGAAATACTCATTTGGGTGATAACCGCCGTTCGGACCGTAGTGCGTGTCTTCGCCCGGCTTATAACCAGGATCGGGATGAAAGGTGCCGTTATTGCTGTAGGACCCGCGACCGCCATTCATAGCCGCGCCGCCGTTGGAGTCGGCACTCGCGTGCTCTGTGCCGCCGTTGCCGCCAATCAATCCATGATTGCCGTTGTTCCCGCCGTTCGGCGTGTTGTTGGGGCCGGTGCCTTTGTCAGGGTGCCATCCGCCGTCAGGGCCGAAATACCCATTGGGGTGATAGCCGCCGTTCGGGCCGTAGTGCGTATCTTCGCCCGGCTTGTAGTTACCGTCGGGGTGAAACGTGCCGTTGGCGCCATACCACGCATGATTTTGCGATCCGGCTGCGCCGCCCGCCCAGGGGTGATAGCCGTTGTTCGATATGCGGTTGTTGATGTAGGTGTTGTGGTTGTAAATGATGGTTGTCGAACCACCACCACCGCAACAGCCCCAGTTCACATTCCAGGCGTGCCAGCCCCAGCCGAAGCCTCCGCCCCAGCCGTACGAACCGCCAATCGTGACACCAGATCCGAAGTACAGACCGACCGAAGCGAATGGCAGCGGCGGAGGCACGTAGAAGGGCACCACCACGGGCGCGCCGTAAACCACAGTCGGGTTGTACTGTGGAACGTAGACGACTTGCGGACTCGCCGGCTGAATCACGATGTTGTTCGGCGCAGGCTGAGTGACCGTAATCTGCGAAGTGGACTGCAGCGTCCCAGCTGCCTGCGCCTTTGCGCGCATCACTTGCACGGCGGCCATCACGTCCCCTTGTTGATTGGCGAATGCCTCCCCGAGGCTCGATGTCCACGAGAGGTTATGCGCCAGGTTATCCAGCACCGAAGGAAACTGCGTCAAAGCCTTGACGCTGGGATCCCAAGATTGCTGATCTACGACTTGCGCGAGCGCAGCGCCCGTCAGATTCCTGTTCTGCGCCAGCCAATCATCGGCGTATGCGACCTGGTCCGGATTCGTTGCAGCGGCGAGCACCTGCGCGACCAGCGCATCGGGGTAGAGCGCGATGGGAGCAACCAGGGCATCGAGTTGATCAGACGACAGCGGCGCAGAAGCGGATGCGGAACTGCTGCTGGCGGGTTGGTAACCGCCCGTCGCGGCAGAGTCCGTTGTCGCCTGCGCAACAGGTTGAGGTGCAGGCGTCACCGGGGGCACTATCACGGGTTGAGATGCGACAACAACCCCCGTAGCAGGCGGAGCTGCAACCGCAGCCGTGGCGGGACGAACCGCCTGCCATGGCGCGTGCTGACCGTGAATGCCATACAAACCCGTCATGTTATCGCCATAGATCTGCCCGCGGAATGTGAGGACGGTTCGCGTTACGGTGCTGAACACGATGTGATGCGCATTCACTCGTCCTTGAATCGGACCAGACTGATTAGGACCTTCGAAGTATCCTGTGATGCGGTTACCGTATTGCGCAATTTGCACATGCTTCACCACCGTTTGGCCGTCCTTGATGCTGGTGGAGTAAATCGTCCAGTCCCCCTGCACATTGTCCGGCGGCTGGTCTGCCAGTGCCAAAATGCCGAGACCCAGGAACAGCAGAGCAAAGATAGCCAGGTTCAGGACCGCCTTCATTTTTTTCATAACATCCTCCTATTTCGTTACAAGACAGGTTGGTTGCCTGCCTTCCGCGTGGCGACGACAAGATACTTGTTGCCGATATCGATGAAAGCGGTACCAACAAGCCCGAGAGTAGAGGAGATCTTCCCCCAAAGCGATAGAGGGAGCTACA
This sequence comes from Occallatibacter sp., assembly GCF_049802275.1. Classification (NCBI taxonomy): domain Bacteria; kingdom Pseudomonadati; phylum Acidobacteriota; class Terriglobia; order Terriglobales; family Acidobacteriaceae; genus Occallatibacter; species Occallatibacter sp. The sequence continues at coordinate 13,827 of NZ_JBARMD010000402.1, forward strand.
CAAACGCCCGTGTGGTTCTACATACCAACGCGCAACGTTCCACCCGGGGCGCGCAGACGGAGCTGCCTGGCGGGGTAGAAAAGCTGAGAAGCAACGAATTGAGGTGCACGCCGATTTGCATCGCGGTACATTGATCACAAGTCGGCCTTGGGGAGGCACCAGCCGTGAACAATGAAGTCAGAGTCTTTGTCGCGGACGATCACGCCATCGTGCGAAAGGGATTACGAGCGGCCATCGAAGAAAAACCGTCCTTGAAGGTGGTCGGGGAATCCGGAGACGGAGAGTCGGCGCTGGCGATGATCGCTCAGCTGCTCCCGGATGTCGCAGTGCTTGATATCGACATGCCCAAGATGGACGGGCTCGGTGTCGCACGCGAGCTTGCCAGGCAGGGCATCGAGACCAACATTGTTTTTCTCACTCTGCATACCCATGAAGATATGTTCCGCGCCGCCATCGAACTGCGCTGCCGGGGATATCTGCTGAAAGATAGCGCGACGCAGGAGATCATTGCCTGCATTCGAGCTGTGGTTGCGGGGCAAATGTACATTAGTCCGGCGATGACTGCGAAGCTGGTCAGGAGCAAATCCGCTTCTCCTGTCGTTTTGAAAGGAACTCCGGCCAGCAACCTCACTCCGACAGAACGAAAGATCCTCCAACTGATCGCCGAAGGCAAGTCCAGCAAGGAAATCGGCGAGGACCTTTCGATCCACTACCGGACGGTGGAAAATCACCGCACGAATATCTGCCGGAAGCTCGAGATCGAGGGGGCTAACGCACTGCTTCGTTTTGCTCTGCAGAACAAAGCGGGACTCTGACTTGCTTTATCTCGATCCAGCGAAGCTATATAACTCTCCTTCTGGCACGTCACAGCTTCTGCGTTGTTCTATGTCGAGCTGCCAGTGGGCTCCCATCGTCTCCGACTTTGTAACTCTCATCCCTCTGCCGTGTAGCACCACACGGGTCTTCGTGTAGCGACCTCTATTCTCTTGCCAATTCATCTTTCCTACACTCCGAGATGTCGTCGGCTGGGTTCCCGCTTTTCGCGCACTCCAGCCCGCCATCATTCAATGCTTCGACGCTCGTGCGCAAGCAGAAATGGAAAGGTGAATCTCATGAAGTTGACGAGGATCTTGAACCTGGTGGCCGGCGCGATGCTCGCCGGCCATCTCTATTCAGGGTACGCACAGTCTGCCGCCAAGCCGGTCAAGACCACTGCGAAACCGGCAGTAGCATTCGCGCCAGTTGCGTCCAACAAGACCGGGTTCGCGTCGCTCCCGGCCAACCATGTGCTGATCAGCACGCCTTCCGGTCTGCTCGGCGCCGCTGAGTCTGAAGGCAAGACCATCAGCCTTACCTTCCCAGCCGGAACCCAGGTGGACACTCTCAGGGCTGTTCTCAATGGGAAGGACGTTAGTTCGCGCTTCACGGCTACGGAGTGCGCCACTTCCGGATACGTTTGCGCCACCGGCTCCCTTTCTGATGCCGATGGCGTACGCGCCGGCAAGAACGTATTGTTCGCTACGGTGAAGAAGGAAGACGGCACAATGGCCAGCTCACGGCTGCGCTTCGCTGGATCGTCCTCGCAGTCTGGCAACGCGCTCCGCGCTGCGGTCTCGTCAACGGCACGGCCCAACGCCGTTGCGCCCAGCAATGGCATCGGCGACACCTTCTTCACTCCTCCCGCCGTCGCGGTGAAGACCCTGACGCCCGGCGGCTGGAACGGCAATACGCCCTGGATCGCTGTTGGCAACGAGCAGCTTCCCAGCGCGAATGACACACCTTGCGCCTTCGACACTCCTTACGTGGTGGTGGTGCTTGATCGCCAGACTCTGCAGGAGGTGAGCGGCGCGGCGAGATGCCTTGGCCATTCGGGCGATTCGAGCAATCTCACCGCCTATCTCAAAACCCTGACCTCCGACCAGATTGTCATCGTCGGCACCACTTACAACAATGCTGCTGTCGCCAATCTCGATACCTCGGCGATCGGCGGCGTGAACTGGAGTTCGACGCTCCAGACCAACCCGTATTACCCGGTGCAGTATATGACGATCGGCGTGGGTGGCGCCCAGGCTGGGTCAGCCTTCGAGAACTACTTCAGCACCAATATGGGCCCATACAACGCGTCTGCGAATGGAACGTTTGCCGAAGACGCCAACGGCAACTACAACTTCCAGCCCTCGGACGCTTATGAGTACATCGTCGATCCTCACTCCACCAATCGTGGCGGCCTCAGCACGGTGACCCTCCTCAACGTGAAGCCCCTCTCCCGATATACCGAATTCAGCTATCCGGGCAAGGTGGTCTTTACCCCGCCACCCAACTCATCCGGGGGCTACTGGCTGCTCATCCTCGAGCGCGACAACCTCGATTACTACACGATTTCTCCCAACTGCGGTGTGGCCGCGAACGATGCCCAGAAGGAGACCGACATCACCAGCTGCGGCACCTTCTACCCCACCGGCCCGGGCGTGACGTCTACGGCTCGCAAAGTCAACCTCCAGGCTCTCTCAACGGCGCTGAACAACATGAATCCGAATGAGCTCGCTTTCCTCGTCAGCATGGGAACTCCCTCGCTTGCTTCGAGAAGCATCTCCAATTCCGGGAACGCTCCGGCGCAGCCCTGGGATATGGCCAACAACAACGAGAACTCCAACTTCAACGGTGGTACCTGGGCTGATAACGGCTATATGGAGTTCGCCGCCGCGTTGAACGCTCTCGGCGCACCTGACAAGCCGACTCTCTATCTCGGCGATGCTGACGCCACGTTCGCTTACGTCACAGCCTTGGGAATTGGTAATTCGCTGAGCGGGCACTCGGTGCTATCGAGCAGCGTCTTCTCCAACCAGGGGCAGACCGGGTATGTCCACGGGGTGCTTACGCGCAATCTGCAGGGGTTCTTCCAGCCAGGCAACACCAAACAGGAAAAGGCTACCGCGGACAGCGCCGACTTCTCGATGGACCTGGTCAATGCGCAGCAACCCGTGTCGTGGCCCGAGTTCACCGCTCCCATCCTGCCCGGCGCCTCAAGCCTTCAGGGCCAGGAGAACGCCTACGCCTACCTGAGCTGGTACCTGCTGAACGCCTATTATGTGCCGGGCCAGGCCGGTCAGCCGGGTGTCTCGGCTCCCTACGCTTATGACATCCACTACTTCTTCACCGGTTCGCTCAATACTTACATCGACATTCACACCTTTGATCCGTTAAACGCCATTTGGCCCGGCGCACAGGGCTTCAGCGGGAACTGGAACATTCCCTGCAAATCAATCACAACCGATCCGGCCTCGGGTAAGCCGCTCTGCACCTGGGTTTCCCCCACTGACCAGACCACGCTGACCTTCACAACAGGCGACTTCAGCGCGGTTCAGACGCAGATGCACAACGAGATCGTCGACCTGACCAACGTGTTGCTCTTTCTGGTGGATGGTTCAACCAACATGAAGGACATCACGGTCGCCGGCAACGCCAATACGGCCCTCGCCCTGCTGGGTGCGGCATCGGAGGTGATGGCCAGCGTCAACCAGCCGACCATTTCAGCCACACCTGCCACCGTCAGCCCCTGGAACATCGTCAACATGGTGGGCAGCTTCTTGACTCTTGCGACCACGGTCCCCACCGATGGCCTTGTGAGCCCCGAGACCGCTCCATATCTGGATAAGGGACTGAACGTAGTCGCCGACCTGTTCGGCCTGTCGGGAACGGTGGGCGGTGGCATTACGCCTCCCAATTCCACCAGTTCTGGTTTACCCAGCCAGGACCTGCAACTCTTCACCACCATCGGCGACCTGGCCAACAGTGGCCTGCAGGGTCAGATGCTCGCTGGGTTTGATACCGTTGCCGACGGCATAACGGGCGACTGGGGCAAACTCAACACACTCGGACCCAAGGTTGTAGATCCGAACAATACAGCCTTCTTCTTCCCCAACCAGGTGTTGCAGAACGCTTCCATCACCGTGATGAACCAGGCAGAGCAGCGGAGCCTCTATCTCTCGCTGATCCCCCAATTCTTTCAGGTCCAGATGTGGCCCATGTGCCTGGGCCTCACGAACGAAGGTGTCAATCCCAACATGGCATACAACGCCTCCAAGGGCGGCGATGGAGGCAATCCGTTCTATACCCAATGGGATCCCGCACCTGCCAATTCCGCCGTCTGGTATCCCACCTATGGCGGTTATAGCGGCCCCCCGTTCCCGAACTACGCCAGTGTGGAATGGTTTGTCGACTGGTATATGCTTGCAGAGCCCTTCCAGAACGTAGGCGCCTCTGACACCTACGCTCCCTGGATGTCCAGCCAGCTTGCCACAACGCTGTTCACCGGTGGGCCTAGTGCGCTCAACTTCTCCTTTGACCAGTTTGTCGCCCAGGGCGGCCCAATGCAGCTGCCGCTGAACGGGAAATCGGCCTTCGCCGACTTGGCGCACAACCTTGGGGAGTTCACCGGTCACCAGAACAGCAATATCGTCGCCGCCTTCTATCCGGATGGTTCAGCCCCGGGGAGCGGAGTTGGCTCTCCTTCACCATCACCGCTGAACACCATAACTACGCTGCAAGCTCCCACCACCGCGTATGCAGACCAAAGTGTGGCTATGCAGGCAACGGTGGTCCCCCAGGTTTCCGGCGGGCCGGTTCCAACCGGCACCGTTCAGTTCCGCGACGGTTCGACCATTCTCGGAACGGGAACCCTGGATGCGACCGGTAACACCAGCTATACGGCAACAGGTCTCGGCGTTGGAACACATTCGCTGGGCGCGTACTACATCTCGAATGGCAATAGTGACGCCTCCAACTCCGCGATTACCACGTTGACGGTGTATGCGACCGATGGGCCGAATATGACGCTGTCGCTCTCAGCCCAGAGCGTGAACATTGCCTACGGATCGACCTCTCCCGCGGTCACCATAAAGGTTGGCTCGCTCTCAGGTCTTTCCGGAAATGTAGCCTTCACCTGTTCGGGTCTGCCAGTGGGGATGAGCTGCAACTTCAACCCGGCGACTCCTGCCATCACGACAGGAGGAACCGCTACGACATCGCTCACGGTCACCGCGACTGCTCCGACGAATGCGGCCAGCATGCCGTGGTTCAGGGGTATCACCGGGCTGCTGATCCTGCCGGTCTCGCTGCTTCTGCTCGGTCGCATCCGCAAGGGAGCTCATCGCATCCAGGCGCTGCTTTGCCTGATTGTGTTGGCGGTCTCTTCCGCTGGCTTGCTTACCGGCTGCGGCGGTGGTTCAAAGCAGGTTACTCAGCCTACGCTGCCTTCGGGGCCGCAAACCATCCTGGTAAGCGCGAGCACGGACACGGTGACGAAGAGCATCCCGCTTACCCTGAACATCCAGTAACTCAAACCGGGTGCGGCGAGAGATCGCCGTACCCTCAACTCTTCGCGCCGCGTGGCAGAAGAGCCTTGATCAAATGCAAAGATGACTGGAACAGATGACGATTCTAATCGTGGACGACAACGCAGGTGTTCGCCGCTTGTTGAAGCGCGTTATTGCCGAGATAGGAGCTGCAGTTGTGGAATGCAGCGACGGAGCGCACGCCCTGGCTGCCTATATTGAACAGCGGCCCGACATTGTTTTGATGGATGTTCGTATGCCATTGATGGATGGCTTGACGGCAACCCGGCAAATCAAAAAGCACGACTCGCTTGCGAGGGTCGTCATCGTGACAGACTACGACGAAGACGAGCTTCGATCCCTGGCAACTGAGGCCGGCGCTTTCGGTTACATAGTCAAACAAAATCTAACCCGCCTCGCTGAGCTGATACGCTCTGCGATCGAACAAAAATAGCCGATCCACACGATCGATCTTTGGTGCAGCGACAGCCTCGTACCTGCGCTGCAACTGGGCGGGATCGTGCGGCTCAAAATCCTGCAAGATCTGCGCCACTGCTGTTTGCACGATGAAGCACCCGAAAGAAGTCGAAAAGGAAGCTGCTTTGAGAGAGATGGAAATGTCTTACCTCAATCAGCAATCTGCTGCAAGTACGAGTCATGGCCACCTCGAACTCAAGGAGTTTGGCCTCGCCACCGTCAATGATGCTGCGCGCGATTTCAAGAACATACTCCAAAGGAGTCACAAATGCGGACGAGCCAATTCGAACTCCGCGCCGAGATTCGCTCGGCCTTTCACCCGCCGCGGGCGACATGGTGGTCTGCGCTCAGCCGTTGGGCGCACAGCATTCAGGTATCCGCCTGCCGATCCACAGGAATGAGTGGCTTGGTCTTTGCTCTTGCTACCGGTTCGTTGGATGGAATCGTAATCAATGCCGGCATCGGTCTTTACAGGGCACTGGAGATCACGGCTCCCTATCGGTGTTGGCGAGATGAGGCCGCGCGTCGGTTCTTCGTGCTGCGCCCCCGAACGTTTCGTGTCCTCATGTCGAGTGGGCAACATGGCGAACTGTGAGACCGGCCAACAGGCTTGGGTTCATACGCCATGCGAGTCGCGGATCTTGGTTTATGAGACCGGTTCTAAGGCGAGAAAGCGAACTTCTCTATCACAACCTCGGCCGGAACTTGAGAAGGGTTTTCCGCATGATGGAAGTCGTAGAGATCCATGTGCATCGTCTCGCTTGCCGGAGTGGGAAGGCCCGAAGTGAACTGGTGCTGACTGATCGGCTTCGCCTTCGGATCAATTGACGTACCGGCAAAGGTCTCGAAGGAAATGGCTCCGCGTCGCCATTGAACCTGATAGGTCACCGGGCCCGCGGGGGTAGTAAAGCGATAGAAGTTCTCGGGGGTATAGAAAGGCTGAACAACATACTGGGCATTCCTCGACTTGGCATCGCCCCAGCGGCTCAGTTCGATGTCGAATTCGTTGTGAAAGCCCTCCAGGCGAGCGTCGTCCCAGGTGAAGAATCCGAGCACCGCCGAAGGGCCGAGGTGCGCGCTGTCCTGCACAACAAATCTGTATGTGCCATAACCCAGGCTCCGATTCAGGCTCACCTCTGCGCAGGTCCAGTGTCCGCCGCGCTGCTGCATGCGCAGATGCAGATAGCCCTTCGCATCTGTCCATGCGTCGGCCGGATCGTAAGCGTTTGGCTCGCCGCCGTGATCGCTCTCCGCGGCCCGGACGTTCCAGTCATAGCCACTGAAGCGGATCACCTTGGCCGCAGCAGGTACTCCAGCCTTTCCGTTAACGACGGCGATCGCAACAACGCCGTTTCCTTCCGAGGGAAGCGCGGTAATCTTCAACGCCGGGTTGTATCCAGGGTCAACGAGGAGCACAGCATATTCCGTGCCCATGTGAGTGAAGTTTTTCCAGGTCGAGTCAGGTTGGATCCTGGTATATGGCTGGTTGGCGAAAGGCTGAATCCACCAGGCACCGCTATGCGCGTAGAGAACAATCTGCTGGCTGGGCAATGCATTCGGAGCCCGACCAGCAATTTCGTCCATCTGGTCCGGACCACCTATGCTGGAGACCGGAATCTTCGTCACTTCGATTGACGGCCTGGCCGATCCGACCGGCAAATGGCAACCGGTCAGCACGATGACGGCGACCAGCACGCTGGCGGCTGCTCGATTTCCGGAATGAGGCAAAAGGGGGAGATGATTCATGACAAATACTCAATCTCTTTCAGACACCGGAACTGACTTTCAGCGGGATCTCCATAGTCAAAACTGTGCCGGCGCCCGGCCCTGAGGTGACGCGAAGTTCGCCTCCCAACAAATGCGAGCGTTCCTCCATTCCTGTCAAACCGAAGCCGCTCTTTCCGCCTTTTGACGGGCGAGTCCCCGGCGTGAATCCGACCCCGTTATCGCGGATGGTCAGAGTCAGCCATTCCGTCGTGCGGGCGATCTTCACCAACACTTCTGTGGCCTGCGAGTGTTTCATGATATTGTTCACCGCTTCCTGCACGATTCTGTAGAAGTTGATGCGCAGTTCTTCGGGGAATGCATCGTCGATGTTATCCAACTCCGACGTAATCTGGAGACCGGAGGCAGTCGTTACCGATCTCAGGATCCCGGCGATTGCCTTCGTCAGCCCGAGTCGATCAAGCTGAAACGGGCGCAGGTTATAGGAGATCTCGCGGGTTTCCTGAATTGCCAGAGAAGTCTCTTCGCTGATCTCTTTCAGGGCACTCAAGTCGTCTTCCACAGCACCAGATTTTTCATGCGCCCGCATCGAGAACAGAGCCAGATTGTTGATCACCACCAGGCGCTGGCCGAGACTGTCGTGCAATTCGGCCGCGATGCGCTGGCGCTCGCTTTCCTGCGATGCGATGAGTTGTTGTGAGAATGCCTTCTGCAAGGCCTGTTGACGTTGCAGCTGCCTGATGCGATAACGCACCGCCATCAGGATCAAACCAGCCGCTACGCAGATAACAATGAGTTCGAACCACCACGTTCGATAGAAAGGGGCCAGGATCTCGACTGCGATTGATCGCCCTTCCATATTCCAGACCCCGTCGCTGTTGCGGGCGATCACATGAAATTGATACCTCCCCGGAGGCAGATGCGAGTAATACGCCGTGCGGCGAGTGCCGGCGTCAATCCAGCTTGAGTCCAGCCCTTCCAAAGTGTAGCGAAAGCGGATCTGGTCAGAATGGATGAAACTTAGGGCCGTGTACTCCATCTCCAGGTTCTCCCTCCCGGGCGGCACCTTCACCATGCTGTCGAGTCTGACGGGCGCCTGATCAACAAACGCCGCTTCAATCACCACCGGCGGAGGCTGCGGATTGATCTGCACAGCCAGGGGATCGACGATGGCGACACCGTCCTGTGTCGGGAACCAGAGTTTCCCGTCGCGCGTTCTGACGCCGGCAGGCCACATACCTCCATTGCACTCCTCATTCAACATGCCGTCGGACTTCCCGTAGGCAACCGACGCGATGGTGGCCAGCTTTCCATCTGCAAAAGCATTCAGCTCCGCTTTGCTCACTCGATAGATGCCTCTGTTTGAACTCATCCAGAAGTTGCCGCGCCCATCGTCGAGAATCTGAAAGACACCGTTGTTGAACAGGCCGTCGCGCTCGCGATATCGCGTGAATTTGCCGTCTCTGAAGCGTCCGAGTCCTCCGTCGTATGTGCCGATCCAGATCGTGCCGTCTCCATCCTCGTGGATCGCCCTGACATTATTGCTCGGAAGTCCGTCGCGCTCGGTCCACCGTGTGAACTGTCCGTCGCGAAGACGAGTCAGCCCGCCATAGCCACCGATCCAGATATCTCCCGAGCGGCTCTCGACAATGACTCGCACATCGTTGGTGGCCAAGCCGTCCTCAACAGTTAGCGTCTTGCTGGGACCGTCCCTGTAGGGCACCAACCCGTTCGATGTGCCGATCCACATGGTTCCTCCGCGGTCCTGCAACAGAGCTTGCACCGTCCCGAGCCTGGGAACAACAATTCCCGCCGGATTTCGAAAATGGCCGTGGTCCAGGATCGCCAGACCGGTTCGTGTGGCAACCCACAATCTTCCGTCGCGATCCTCGGTGAGAGAGGTTACGCGTGTGCCGGGCAGGCCGTCTGCGGTAGTGAAATGCGTGAGCTTGCCATCCACGATACGAAAAAGTCCCGATTGCCCCGCACCAAGCCACACCGCGCCCCTGAGGTCCTCGAAGACCGGATAAATGTTGCTGTCGACGATTCCCTGCGCCTTTCCGTAGACGTGAATCGACTGCTCACGTAGCCGGTAGAGTCCCTTACCCTCTGTCCCGATCCAGAAGTTGCCCTCACGATCCTCGAAGAAACATCCGAACGGGATGCTCGCTCCTTCTCCCGATGATTCAACGTCGAGAATCCGGGAAAGGCGCGGCTCCATGTGCAGTGTCCAGATGTGCCTGTTTGCATCCGTGTAGGAGTAATGTGGCTGGTGCCCGGAGTTTGCCCGTCTTGCCTCGCGCTGCCCCGGTGGAATGACAAACTGGGCTCCGTCGAACTGCTCCAGCCACACGGCCCCCTCCTCGTCGACCGCGGCGAGCCAGATCGAGCGGCCAGGCAGCCCTGCCGGCAGTGGATAGGTGACGAAATGGCCCCGAACGAACAGATGAATGCCCGAGTCGTCCCACCCCCAGAATCCGGCATTGTCCCAGAGAAGCGGTTCGAAATGGATCTTGAGATTTGACGGCGTTATGTTGACGAGTTGCTCGCTTTTTTCGTTCCACTGCAGGATCGATTCCTCCGCAAGAACCCACAGATTCTCAGACCCATCCCCCGTGATCGCCCTCACACTGTTCTTCGGCAGCCCGTCTTCTGCCCCCAAGGTGTGGAACGAGCCAAGATGAAAGCGCGTCAACGTACCGCCCTCACTCATGAGCCACAGGTCCCCGTTGTGATTCGCAACCATTGAATTAAAGCGGTTCGAGACGATCTGCGGCGTGTTGCTCTTGTTGAAGACCGTGAAACGCACACCGTCAAATCGTGCCAGGCCGTCGAGAGTAGCGATCCAGAGATAGCCGTCAGGAGACTGGGCAATCCCTCTGACGATGTTCTGAGGCAGGCCGTTCTCTGCCGTCCACACATCGAAGTGATACTGCGTGACGCTCGCGGCGCTAAAGGGCGCAAACGGCAGCAGGAAGGTGACGGCTGTCAACCAGCTTCGGAAGATGGAATGCGCGACTATGCGCGGGAAGGAAAGGCGGAGGCTGCAGCCAACATACAGTCGCGCCAGACAAGGGTCGTTGCTTCGTCGGGGGAATGGCCGGTGATGTGATCTTGCACCCATGACGGCGACGCGCCGCTTTCGAGGTTAACAATAGCGAAAGTGACCAATACATTATGAAGAGGTTTGCTCATGAAGTAAATCGCGCCCCTCAGCTGCTTCGCATCGCGGCCTGCAGCAGGCAATATCACGCTCCTCAGTTGCGATACCCGCGGCTGGCCGCCGGAAAGACATGAGAAATAGCTCACAGCCGCGCTCAAAAGCATTGCTACTCCGCAGAGCACCACGCACGCTCTCGCATTAGTAAAACGGGTTAGGTTCACCGATTTCCAGTCGAGGACTTTCCACTTGGACGAAAAGTCATTAGCCTTGATCGGAAATGGCTCGGGGCAGGATGGTTGGTGTACGAGAGATGCTCCGAGGCATTTTCGATAAGGGGACTAGAAGGAAGGCGGTGGCAGTGGCGGCGAAGAGGCTGGAAGACCCGGCTTGGATACGGCAACAAGGGAGATAGATCCTCACATGCGGGTAATTTCGCGAGTTGCAGGCAAGCCAAGGAATGGGCTATAAGGTCGCAACTTCGCACTGAAGACACAGGTGGGCGGAGACGTGCGATCACATCTTCGCGAGCCCTGGATGCGGTTGGAATCAGGAAATGTCGGGAAGGTCGCATCGAAACGCCAGTTGTTGCGCGGTGAGGTTGGGCCCGATGAGCATGTTGGCTCCGCAGCGCGGACAAC
>NZ_JBARMD010000403.1:0-1508 GCF_049802275.1 Occallatibacter sp.
TTTTTCTTGTCGTATTTGCCTACACTGGTTTTGGGGACTTCGGAGATGAAGGCCCAGCGCTCGGGGATCCACCATTTGGCAACGCGGTTCGCGAGATGCGTGCGGAGGATGGCGATGTCGATCGGCGCGCCGTCTTTAGGGACGACGCAGGCCAATGGGCGCTCGTCCCAGCGCTCGTCGGGGACGCCGATGACCGCGGCTTCCAGGACGTCGGGGTGGTCAGTGATGGCGTTCTCCAACTCGACGGAGGAGATCCACTCACCGCCGGACTTGATGACATCTTTGGAACGATCGGTGATGCGCATGTAGCCGTGCTCGTCGATTTGGCCCATGTCGCCTGTGCGCAGCCATCCATCGTGAAAGCGCTCGGTTGAGGGATTGCCGTGGTAGGAGGCGGTGATCCATGGGCCGCGCACTTCAATTTCGCCGATCGAGGCGCCGTCCCACGGAAGGACAGTGTCGCCGTCGCAGATGCGCATTTCGACTCCGGGAATGATGCGGCCGGTTTTGGTGGTCCAGTGGATTTCTTCGTCGGCGGGGCAGTGGCGCGGAGGTTGCGCGGAGGCTGCGACGGGGCTGGTCTCGGTGAGTCCCCAACCCTGGACGACTCTGACGTTGAAATGCTTGCGAAAGCCTTCAGCGACGCTGCGTGGCAGAGCCGCTCCGCCACTGAAAAGAATGCGGAACATGGAGAGATCGATCGCATGCGCGACCGCATGCTGAAGCATTCCGGCGAGGATCGTGGGAATGGCTGCCGAGATGGTAGGGCGGCAGGTTGCGATGAAGCGGCAAAGCGGCTCTGGTTGCAGGTAGGGACCAGGCATGAGGAAGTCGCTACCTGCGAGCCAGCCTGCGTAAGGAATGCCCCACGCGTTGGCGTGAAACATGGGCACGATGGAGAGGGCGCGGTCGTTCACATTCAGGCCGAGGCACCACGGTGCGCAGATTCCGAGAGCGTGGAGATAGATGGAGCGGTGGCTGTAGACCACGCCCTTGGGATCTCCGGTGGTGCCGGTGGTGTGGCACATGGCGGCGGCGGAGCGCTCGTCGAGATCGGGCCAGGTGAAGTCGGGTTGTTCGGCGGCGAGAAGGTCTTCATAGCGAAGGAGATTCTCGGGCAGGCCGGAGGAATCGCCGACGACGATGATGTGTTCGACGGTGCGAAGGTCTTTTGCGACGCGAGCAATCGCCGGGTAGAGCGAGGCGTCGACAAGGACTATGCGGTCTTCGCCGTGATTGATGACGAAGGTGAGTTGTTCAGGGAAGAGGCGAATGTTGAGGGTGTGGACCACGGCGCCCATCGACGAGATGGCATAGTAGGCTTCCAGGTGCTCCTGTGTGTTCCAGCAGAAGGTTCCCACGCGATCACCGGGACGGATGCCGAGACGCTGGAGTGCGCATGCGAGGCGGCGAACGCGATTGCCCACTTCGCGGAAAGTAGCGCGGCGAGCGCGGTCGCCCATCCAGGTGAGGACTTCGCTTTCAGCATGCACGTTGACGCCGTGCTC
>NZ_JBARMD010000404.1:0-7752 GCF_049802275.1 Occallatibacter sp.
ATGCGCTCGACTTCGACGACTTGCTGCTGGAGGCTGTCAGGCTGCTGAAGGTTGCAGGCGATGTCCGCGAGCGCTATCAGCATCGCTATCGCTATCTGCTGGTGGACGAATATCAGGACACGAACCGGCCTCAATATGAACTGATGAAGCTGCTGGCAGGCGAGCATCAGAATGTGTGCGCTGTGGGCGACGAGGATCAGAGCATCTACTCGTGGCGCGGTGCCGACATCCGCAACATTCTTGAGTTCGAAAAGGATTTTCCCAACGCACGCATTGTGCGTCTTGAACAGAACTATCGCTCCACGCAGATCATTCTTGAAGCGGCGGGCGCAGTCGTAGCCAACAATCTTCGTCGCAAGGGCAAGAAACTGTGGACCGATCGCCAGGGCGGCTCGCTGATTGGATTCTACGAAGCACCGGACGGCGAAAACGAGGCTCTGTTCATCGCCGATCGCATCCAGAAGTTTCTGCGTCAGTCAGTCGAAGCCGGAGATGAGGCGCACTGTGCGGTCTTGTATCGCACCAACTCGCAATCACGGCTGGTAGAAGAGGCGCTGCGCCGCTACGGCGTCAAGTACACGATGGTGGGCGGGTTCAGCTTTTACGAACGCGCAGAGATCAAGGACCTGCTGTGTTACTTACGGCTCGTCCGCAATCCGCACGATTCCATGGCGCTGAATCGGGTGATCAATACGCCCGCGCGCGGCATCGGCAAAACGACGCTGGAGACACTGGAGCGGCTCGCGCTTGAAACCGGCCAGTCCACGTGGGAGGCTCTCGGTACTGCAATCGGGCAGCGGCTCATCCCAACGCGCGCGCAGATGGCTCTCGAATCCTTTCGCACGCTCATTCTCGATGCGCAGGCAATGATGGATCCGGATTTCGCAGGCAAGCTCTCCGCCGATGTGGGAACCGAAGACGCTGACACGGACTTCTCTTTTGGCGCGGAGGAACCGGGTGCGGAAGAGAAGCAGGAAGCCAGTGATGCGCTTGAAACAGCAACGGAGTTCAGCTTCGGCGATAACGAAAATCAGATTCCGCTGCTTGATGCCAGCCATTTCTCGCCCTTCGCCGAGCATTCGTTCGCGGCCAAAAAAGCACGCCCCTTCCTGCAGATGCCGAAGCAAAGCGCGAGGCAAGATCAGGCAACAACGCGGGTGCCCCAGGTCTCGCCTTTGAGACCTGGGAAGGATGCGTCCAGCGCCGACAAGGCGTCATCGTCTGAAAGAGATTTCAGAAAGCCGGGCGATCCTGCCACCCTTCCGGAACTGATCCGCTTCCTTATCGATCGCACCGGTTACATCAAGGCGCTCGAAGCTGAAGCTTCGCCGGAATCGCTGAGCCGGGTAGAAAACCTGAAGGAATTGGCCAACGCAGCGCACGACGCAGAGGTTCGCGGAGAGACGCTTGCCGAGTTCCTTGACCACGCAGCGCTCGCGTCAGACACTGACCAATTCGATCCCAGCGCCCGTGTAACACTGATGACGCTCCATGCAGCCAAGGGCCTGGAATTTCCGCTTGTGTTTCTGGCGGGACTCGAAGAAGGCCTGTTCCCGCACTCGCGCACGCTCATGAATCCGGAAGAACTGGAAGAAGAGCGCCGCCTCTGCTATGTCGGCATGACGCGCGCCATGAACACGCTGATCCTCACACGCGCTCACTATCGCCGACGCTACGGCAACGATGCACCCGAACAAAGCGTTCCCTCGCGATTCCTTGAGGAAGTCCCAAACCAGCTGGTCGAAAATCTCGGAGGAAGATCTCCTGCATGGGCCGTCCCGGCATACGGAAATGGACGCGGTTCCAGGTACAGTGAAGGTCGCCGGCAAGGTAACTCGGGCGAGTTCGACAGCCGGCACTACAACTACGAGGATGAGAGCCAGGAAGTGACAAGAGTCCCGGGCGGCCACAGCTCCTCTCTAAAGAGTAAAAGCCCGGAGGGCGGCGGCAATTCGATCGATAACATCGCCCGGTTCTTTGGTGGACAGGGCGTCAAGCCCGGCTCATTTGTTCGACCGGCCTCCGCGCGTCCGAAGATGGATATTCCCGAGCCCACCGGTGCGGCCGGTCTGAGGAAAGGCCAACGCGTGCGCCATAGCAAGTATGGCGAAGGGCAAATCGTGATGCGGGAAGGCGAGGGCGATGAGGCGAAGCTGACTGTTCTCTTCTCGCGGCACGGCCGGAAGAAGCTGATGGAGAAGTTCGCCAACCTCGAAAAGCTCTAGCGGATCGACAATCCCCATCGAATCGGCCCCGGAGAACCGGCGCTACAATCGCACTGACAGCAAAATCCATGCGGAGCTGCGTGCGTTAAATTTTGCGAGGGCCTGACATGAACTTCCGTTCAGGGCTGTTGCTGCTGATCGCGATTTCTTGCGTCTCTGTCCGCTTCTTCGCGGAGTCCCCTCAACTCGTCCACTTCTCGAGCGGAGAAAGACAGGTATCCTACGAGACTTTCGGCGCCGAATCGAACGGCCCAATCATCATCATGATGCACGGAGCAGGAGGACCGAGCGTTCCGCTCTATCGCGGACTGGCGCAGTACCTCGCGACGAAGAACTACACTGTGCTCTTCCTCCACTACTTCGACGCAGCCGACACCTTTCGCGCATCCGACAAGAATTACGTCGCATGGGAAAGGGCCGTGAGCGAGCTCGTTGACCAGTGCCGGAAAAATCCGAAGTGGGCCGACCGCAAAATTGCGCTTCTGGGTTTTTCGCTCGGAGCCTCGATCGCCCTTGCCTCCGGTTCGCAAGCTATTCCTGTCGATGCCGTGGTGGAGTGGTATGGCAGCCTGCCTGACGAATTCTTTTATCAACTGAAGGGCATGCCGCCGTTGCTGATCCTGCATGGCCAGCATGACGACATCATTCCCGTAACCAATGCGCAGCAGATCATGCAACTTTGCAGCATGAAGAGTTTCACCTGCGAGAGTCACATCTATCCCGATCAGGGGCATGGATTCCTGCCACCCGCCTACGACGACGCCGTGAAGCGAACGCTTGACTTCTTTTCGAGCCACCTGAAATAGAAAGCCCGGACTCCCGTCCGTATTGTTCGTTTCTTGAACCGCCCTATCTGTCCAAGCATCCGTCCCGGGGCAAACAGATTGCCCCGTCGATCAAGATCACTGATCATGTCTTCACAAGAAATGCATCGCCTTCCCCGAGGTCTTGATGTCAGTTCCGATGTCCGCTGTTTCAATCTCCGCAGCTACTCAAAAGACCAGCCTTGCGCTGCCGATCCTGGTCGGAGGCGGGCTCGCCGGCCTGCTCGACATGACCTCTGCCTACATCAGCTTCGGCCGCTACATGCCGATAGGAATTGCCGGCGGCATCGTCGGTGCAGCCGGACGTCATATATCAGTCGGCCAGTACATCCTTGGCCTCTCGATTCACTACTTCATCGCGTTCTCAGCGGCCGCCGTGTATTGTCTTGCGAGCAAAAAGCTGGACTTCCTGCGCGACCACTTCATTGTCTGCGGCCTGTTTTACGGGATCGCGGTATTCCTCGTGATGCAGCTGGTTGTGCTGCCGCTGAGCGCTTACCATGCCATGGGGCCGTACCAATACCGCGGCCTGGTTCAAGGCCTGCTCGCACACATGTTTCTCATCGGCCTGCCAATCTCAACAAGCGTGCGCATGCTGCCATAACCGAACAAACGCAGAAACCGGAAGCCTACTCCAGCCCGATGACCAGAGCATCTCTGTGAACGGCGGATAGAGAATGTGATTCCAGCCGCCTAGCCTGCTCCTCGCCATTCAGCACGCGAAAAACGCCCTCCGCCAGCGCTTGCAACTCGTCTTCACCGGGATAAACAGTGATGGGCCCGATCCACTCGATGTATTTGCGCAGCCGGCTCACCATGCGTTCGGAGTGCGCCATGCCGCCGGTCAGCAGGAGTGCGTCCACACGGCCTTCGAGCACCGCGGCCATGGCTCCGGTCTCTTTGGCGATCTGGTAGATCATGGCCTCATAAACGGCTGCTGCTTTGACGTCGCCCGCATCAATGCGACGTTCCACTTCCTCTAGATCGCGCGTTCCAAGGTAGGCAAAGAGGCCGCCCTCGCCGAAGACCTTGCGGTCGAGTTGGGTTTCAGAGAATTTCCCGCTGAAGCAGAGCTTGATGAGTTCGCGGACAGGCAGCCATCCAGTCCGATCCGGCCCGAGTGGGCCCTCTTCCGGCGTATTGTTGTCGATCATCCGTCCGCACCGATGAGCCGACACAGTAATGCCGCTGCCCATATGGGCGATGATCAGGCGCAGATCCGAGTACGGGCGCCCCGTCTCGCGTGCAAATCGCCGCGCTACTGCCTTGATGTTCAGCGCATGGCCTACGCAGGATCGTTCAATCTGCGGCAACCCAGATATCCGCGCACAATCCTGCCATTCGTCCACGGTCACAGGATCGACGATGTAGGCCTTCACTCCGGCGGCTTGCGCAAAGCGAAGCGCCAGCACAGCTCCCAGATTGCTCGCATGCTCGCCACGGCGTGCGAGGCGAAGTTCCTCAACCATCGCATCGTCGACCAGGTAGGTCCCGCAGGCCATTGGCGGCAGCAATCCGCCGCGGCCACCTACGGCTGCGAAGTGCTTTGAATCGTATCCTGCTGTGGAGAGTGCTTTTTCAATCAACGCGGCGCGATAGCCGGTTCGCGCCAGCATCGAGCGGCCACGGAACTGGTCAATTTCTTCGTCGCCGTGATGCACCGAACTGACCCATTCCGCTCCTTCGGCCCTGAAAACACCGAACTTAGTGGAGGTTGAGCCGGGATTAATGACGAGGACGCGGTTGTTACTCTGGTGTGGCACGGAATCTCCCCTGCCATGCTACACTTTTTGCAATCCCAGAATTCGAGTAGAAGTTCTTGCCTGTTCCGAGTTACCGCTCCACACGCAACACTTCCACATTGCGTTCGCGGTAAAAGCTTTAAAGGAGCATTCTTCAAATGGAACAAGGCACAGTTAAGTGGTTCAATGACGCAAAAGGTTTTGGTTTTATCACCCGCCAGAATGGCGAGGACGTATTCGTCCATCACACCGCCATTCAGTCGCAGGGCTTCCGCTCATTGCAGGAAGGCCAGCAGGTTCAGTTCAACGTGGTCAAGGGACCCAAGGGCTGGCAGGCTGAGAACGTTCAGGCTCTCTAATTCAGAGCTGTAAAATTTCGAAACAGCAGAGGGGCGGCCAACCAGCCGTCCTTCTCGTCTTTAGCGCCACTGCTACAAACTGGCGCAAGACACTGTCAGGCAAAACATAGCCCTAATTTCCCAATTGTCCACGAGAACGAAGCCGCAGGCGCCGCGGCCGCTACGGCAGTGGCTGGCGAGTTGCTTTGAGGCCGGGATAGGTTGGGTCACAGGAGGTACCTACTGTGACCAACCTTCGCAAGATGATGCTCGAGGAACTCGAGCGTCGCAACTATTCCGAGTGCACGACGCGACGTTATCTGCGTTTTGTCGAGCGGTTCGCACAACACTTTGGCAAGCCCCCAGACAAGCTCGGTCCCGATCATCTTCGCACCTATCAGGCTTATCTGCTCAAGGTGAGGAAGCTGGACCCGGGAACAGTCGAGAACCATGTGGCTGCGCTGCGGTTTTTGTTCATACGAACGCTTCATCGGCATGAGTTCCGCCAGTTCCTGCCCTATCCCAAGACTCGCAGGAAACTACCCAAGATTCTGAGCCTGGAGGAAGTGGCACGTCTGATCGATGCCAGCAGCGGCCTTTTCGAGCGTACGCTGCTGATGGTTCTGTACGGCACAGGGATGCGCCGGTCTGAGATAGCACGGCTGAAGATAGCCGACATCGACAGCCAGCGCATGGTCATTCACGTCGTAAACGGCAAGGGAGGCAAGGATCGTGACCTGCCTCTGAGCCCAACGTTGCTGGAGACGCTGCGGGCCCACTGGCGGTGGCTCAAGCCGCAGACATACCTGTTCCCCTCGCGCATGCATCGCGACTCGGAGCAGCCGATCACCGACAAGATCGTGTGGCGCACCTGCAGCGAAGCCGCCAGGAGGGCCGGCATTCGCAAGAGAGTCACACCCCACCTGGTTCGCCACAGCTGGGCCACGCATCTGCTGGAAGCCGGAACCGACCTGCGCACCATCCAGCTTCTGCTCGGTCATGAGGATCTGGAAGTAACAGCCAGGTATCTGCATCTGTCCGACCATCACCTGCACCAGGTCGCCAACCCGATCGAAGAACTGAAGCTCTCCAACGTCGACCAGAGCCGCCGCTCCTACCATCGTCCGCGCCGCCCATGACGCGGCCGGCCATCGAAGTGGCCGACATCGTCCGCACGAAGGGCAGGCAGTATCTCGAACAGTTCAGTGCCAGTTATCAGCAGCTGAAGGCATATCGGGCTGTGGAGCGCTGCCGCACCGCTGCTCTGGGCGGACATAAGGACAAGTGTGTCAACTGCCCGTACGAAGCACCCCACTCTTACAACTCCTGCCGTTCACGATGCTGTCCCAAGTGCCAGGCGCAGCAGCGCCGGCGATGGCTCCAGGCCCAGCAGCGGGATCTCGTCAACACCAACTACTTCCACGTCGTGTTCACCGTGCCTCACGAACTGAACCCGCTGGCACTGACTTCTCCGAGACCATTTCTCGATCTGCTCTTCGACGCCAGTTCCCAGACCCTGCTCGAAGTCGCTCGAGATCCTAAATGGCTGGGCGCTGAGATTGGATTTCTTTCTATTCTGCATACCTGGAGTCAGACCCTGCTGGGCCATTACCACGTCCATTGCGTGGTCCCCGGCGGCGGACTGTCCCCAGATCATCAGCGCTGGACTTCAACCAGCCACCCACGGTTCCTTCTGCCCATTGCGGTACTGCAAAACGTCTTCCGTAAGAAGTTCCTTGCCGGACTCCGGCATCTCTACCGCAAAAACCTGCTCGATTGCCGCCGGGCCGCCGCTGATTTCCATGATCCCGCGTGGTTCGAACAACGGATCGAGACGCTGGGCTACAAGGACTGGTATGTCTATGCCAAGCCGCCCTTCGGCGGACCGGATTATGTCCTCGGTTATCTCGGTCGTTACACCCACCGCATGGCCATATCCAACCACCGCATCACCGCCTTCGACGGCGAAAAAGTCCGCTTTCGCTGGCGCGATTATCGCCACGGCGGAATCCAGCGCGTCATGCTCCTCGACGCCGTCGAGTTCCTGCGCCGATGCTTCCTGCATGTATTGCCCCGGGGGTTCGTGCGCATCCGCCGCTACGGCCTACTGTCGAACCGCTTCCGAAAACAGATGCTGCCCCTGGCACGCACCCTGCTCGCCGCTCAGGGCCGCGAGCCGCTACTGCTTCCGCCTCCACCAGACTGCGATCTCTGGCACTGTCCCCGTTGCGGCGCACCTATGCGCGTCGTCGAACGCTTCACCGCCGCTCAACTCTACTTCACAGGCTTAGATTCTTCATGACCCGCGCTGCCAATCCGCTCTGCCGGTTTGCTCCATGCACGCGTTCGCGATCGTGTGCCCAACTGATCCCACAACCCTTCAAAGCCGCCCTAACTGGCCGGCTGCGAAGCCGGATCGAACTCAAGCTATGCAACTGCTCAACTGTTCCCAGCACCCGCGGCAACGATGAAGCACTAAAAGGCTCCTTGCTAAACCAGGAAATGGCATTCAATATCCATAATCCCGGCATCACTCACCGCGCCCGCTAAGTACGCCTGCGGCTTCCTTCTCGTGTCCAAATCGAAACCGCCTCGCGGAGCAAATCGAGCCTCACAATTAGAC
>NZ_JBARMD010000405.1:0-3841 GCF_049802275.1 Occallatibacter sp.
CCAAAGCGCGCTTCAAGAACATGTTCAGAGTCTCTTGGTCTGCCAGGTCTCCCTGCTGAGGATCAGTCTTCTTAGTATCTTTGCTACTCAAAGGCGCGAATTCAAAACCGACGCCGTCTGGTCCCCAGCGAATGACCTTGGCGTAAACGGCAATTGAATCCTGAAGTCTTTCGTTACTGGCACTGGTTCTTTGCAACGTCATCTTGATCAATGTTCCTGGGTATGGCCGCTCGTCAGTAAGTAGGTAGAAACCGGTTCCACTTATGTCCCCTAGAGCGTACGGGCGTGGTGTCCCACCGCTCCAGTGATAAGCAATTAAGTCAGGCAGGGGATGTCGGCTTAGTCGCTGGATACTCGACGTTTCGGAAGAAAGCCAACGCTTCACTCGCTCAACAAACGAGGGCTTCTTCGTAGTCGCGTCAATCGAGGCTGGCTTCGGCATTTGCAGCAAACCCGAATTCGGTGTAGAAACGTCCGTAAAGGCCTCTGTTTCTGTGCCTGGATCTCCTTCTGCTATGTCCGATAGAACAGCGAGCATGCCTTCGAGTTCCGCAGCTTCACAAATTGCGAGCTGATCTCCAATGTGGATCTGGGAAGCAAAGTCGCTGCCTGCTGGTAGAAGCAATGCGCTCGCGTGCCTGATCCCTGAAACCGCATTTTGCGGATTGGGGTACTTGTCCAATCCCTCGATGACCCGGCAATTATCATCGAGATAGACCAGATCAAATTTCTGCGCCCCGGGCATAGCTGGGAGGCCTTTGTAAGGCTTCAACCAAAGACCCGGGTCCGATCCGTTTACAAGGTATTCGAAGAGCCTCTTCAAGGGCTCAGCAGTGGTGTCGAATGGCGCGACTTTCAGGCTGAAAAACTCCTCCCGTGACCGGTTGTACACGCGAAAAATCTTCATTTCCCGACCCTCTCTCGCGGGGGATCGCGGAAACTTGGCCCGTTTTGCTCCTGCAATTCCACGACTTGCCATTTCAAACCAACTCGACCGATCAGCGATGCTGCGTCAGCGAGGTATCAAATGATCGCTGGATGCGCAACCCTTGAAGTCAGATCTGTTCGAGAAGTAGACGGGGCGGTGAGAATGTACAGCGCCGCCACCGGTCGTCGATGATTTCTCGAGATATCTTCTTTGTGTGACGAAACGGGACCCAGCTTTCTTTACTGTCCCAAAACAAGTCTTCGAATCTACTGATCTGGTCGACGTTTGCGGAGCGCGTGCTTTCGTGAGCGGGTGGCAGCCTGACGGCCGCCAACTGGAGGCTGGCGCGCTCGCGAGCGCAGTGGCAGCCAATATCGAGATGAACCAGGTCAGCGCGGCAAGCGCTTTGTCAATTGTTCAATTACGTGAGTTCAATTGACACGGCCCGCACGGCGATCGGACTAGGATTGGATCGCTCATCAAGGTGCGTCAATAAGCAAAACTTGCGAGTAGGACGATGCCGAGCTTGATAGACATTCAGAAGAACAGGAGTACTCCCGGCGGGTGGCTCTAGAACCGCCTTGGCGGACAGTGGCTCTTGGCTCAACGGCTAACACTCAAATTTGAGCCCGATTTAGAACTCTCTTTTGGCGGATAATCTAAAAGAACAAATAGCATTGCAATTTATTCTCTTCGAGCCATTTCTAATGGGGTTTCGCGTCATGTGTTGTTGGTCTATTTCAGAAGTTAGGCGAGCTCGTTTTTCACGGCGATCATACAGGTAATCAGAAAGAATATTAGACACCTCAGCCCTGCCGCGTGCCTGATCGCTGAAGGCGGCGGTTGCGCAGCCACTTGGCAACGCCCAGCGTCAGCAGCAGCCCGCCGAACGGGAGGCACATGAGGGCCACGATGAGGGCAAACCATCCAGTGTTGGTGCTGGCGCCGGTAGGCGAGAATCCGCCCAGGAGCGTTTGAAGCAGGATGGCGGCCAGTACGCCGGCGCCCATCATGGATGAACCCCATTGGATAAGCTGGCGCGTGCCGTCGCTGGGCGAGGTGATGCGCTTTGCCGATGCGGGGACGCGTTCGCTCACAGGCATGCGGCTCACGATCCCTGCGCGAGGCGCAGCATCACAAAAGTGATCACGCCGGTGACCGAGACGTAGAGCCAGATCGGAAATGTCCAGCGCGCGACTTTGCGGTGCTGGGGAATTCGGCCGGAAAGCGAGAAGAAGAACGTAACCAGAACCAGGGGGAGTGCGATAACTGCGAGAACAATGTGGGTGGCCAGCAGGGGCAGATAAACGGAGCGCAGAGCGGCGTGAATGGGGTAGCGCACATCTCCGTGCAGATAGTGGTGCAGGATATAGCTGACAAGGAAGAGCGTGGAGAAAAGGAATGCTGTGATCATCGACGCGCGGTGTGCGGCGATCTTGCGGGCGCGGATGAAGGTGTAGCCGACCAGGAGTGCGGTCGCGCTGAGGCCATTGAGGACGGCATTGAGCGCGGGAAGAAATGGCAATTTCGTACGGGAGATGTCGGCGGCCGGATGTTTGTAGATCAGCCAGAACAAAAACAAGGATGCGGCCGCGCTGATGGCCAGAATCGCGAGCACGGCTGGCCGCGTGTTGGCGCGGGATTGCGATGTTGTTGCCGTGGCTACCATTCGTTCCTCAGTGTTTGGCGATGGCGCAGACCATCAGCGTGGTGAGCAGCAGGGGCAGATAGATGACGCTCACCTTGAGAAGATCGCGGGCTAACATGCGGCTCTCGGTTTCGCTGGTCGCGCGCAGGATGCGACTGAAGCGGATCGTGTATCCGAGATAAAAGAGCCCCAACGCTGTTGCAAGGATTGCGTAAACCGTTCCGGCCATGCCGAGGCGCCAGGGGGCGAGGCTTACGGGAATCATGACTACGGCGTAGAAGAGCGCTTCTACAACGGTGGACCAACCATCAGGCTGAACGACCGGAAGCATACGGATTCCTGCGCGTGCATAGTCTTCGCGATAAAGCCACGCAATAGCCATGAAATGCGGAAACTGCCAGACAAAGAGGATGGCGAAGAGAGCGACGGCAGGCCACTCGATGCGTCCGCGGGCCGCTGTCCAACCGAGCAGGGGGCCCATGGCTCCGGGAAATGCGCCGATGAATGTAGCAAGGGAAGTGACGCGTTTGAGCGGCGTGTAGATTGCGACGTACGAAAATGCTGTGAGGAGCGCCAAGGACACCGTGAGCAGGTTGGTGTGCAGAAGCAGCCACCATCCGCCGAGTGCGAGGGCGCCTATGCCGGCCAGTATGCCCTGGACGAGCGAAATGCGTCCAGCGGCAATCGGGCGGTCGGCGGTGCGCTTCATCTTCGCGTCGCTGGTGCGCTCGAGTGCCTGATTCAAAGCGCTGGCTCCCGCCGAGACGAGGCCGATACCAATAAGGGTGTCGAGCAGGCCGCGCTGAACGCTGGAGATACCCGACTGCATTGACCCGAGGTAGAATCCTGCCCATCCGGTGATCACCACCATGCCTGTGACGCGAACCTTGAATAGCTCGCGCAAATCATTAATTAGCGTGGCGGTCGTACCCGGACTTGGAGCATGAATCGAATGCGCTGGATGAGCGAGGAGGGGCTCTTCAGGATGCGATGCGGGTTGCGCACCAAAATCCGGGGAAGCGGCAGCCTGGGAAATGGGATTCATCGGGTGGAAAGTGACCTCGGTGGAGGCGCGGAAGGCGCGGACACCTGTCTTGATGATATCAAGTGGGGCGGGGTTGCTGAATCCGAGGCAAATCAAACCACTTGAAGATATTTCCGCGCTACTTCAATGATTTCAGCGCGGCTCGATTGCCAGCATTCCCAGACTGAGGCGCACCAGCGCTCAATCATCGCGTCGCGGCCGGGTCCAGGTTCGATGGCAA
>NZ_JBARMD010000406.1:0-20782 GCF_049802275.1 Occallatibacter sp.
ATCGACAAGCTCGGTGGACCAGAGTCCTATAATCACTTCGCCGTCGGCTGGGCTCACGCCATGGATACGCCCTACCAGTGGACCAAGCAGGTCGCCTCGCATTGGGGCGGCACGCGCAACGGAACCATCGTGCACTGGCCCAAAGGGATTCAGGGCAGGGGTGAACTCCGAACCCAGTTCTGTCACTGCATCGACGTAGCCCCGACCATCCTTGAAGTGGCTGGACTGCCCCAGCCCCTGTTCGTCAACGGAGTCCAGCAGCATCCGATCGAAGGCGTCAGCATGGCATACGCTTTCAACGATGCCAAGGCAGCCGATCAGCATGAGACGCAGTACTTCGAGATGGCCGGCAACCGGGGGATCTACCACAACGGCTGGACCGCAGTTACGCGCCACAGTACGCCTTGGCTCCTTATGGGCGAGAAAGTCCCGGCGTTTGACGATGACGTCTGGGAGCTCTACGACACCAGTAAAGACTGGACGCAGGCCAACAATCTGGCCGCGCAGATGCCGGAGAAATTGCATGAACTGCAACGCCTCTGGCTGATTGAGGCGGCGCGCTACAACGTGCTGCCTCTCGATGACCGGAAGGTAGAACGGATGAACTCAGATCTCGCAGGGCGTCCGGTTCTCATCAAGGGCAAGTCCCAAATTCTGTTTGGCAATATGGGGCGACTTTCTGAAAATTCGGTGATCAACATCAAGAACAAGTCTCACTCCGTGACCGCTGAGATTGTTGTCCCTTCATCCGGTGCGGTGGAAGGAGTCATCATCGCCCAGGGCGGAAACATCGGCGGATGGAGCCTTTACGCCAAGGGTGGGAAGCTGAAGTACTGTTATAACTTCCTTGGCATCCATTACTTTTATGCGGAATCGAGTGATCCGCTGCCGACAGGCGAGCACCAGGTCCGCATGGAATTCGCCTATGCCGGCGGCGGACTTGGCAAAGGTGGCGTTGCCACCCTGTTCGTCGATGGCAAGCAGGTCGGCCAGGGCCAAGTTGCGATCACGGCGGCCATGGTGTTCTCTGCCGATGATGGATGCGATGTAGGAGTGGACAACGGATCTCCTGTCTCGCCGGACTACGGCGCGCGGGGCAACGAATTCACGGGTCGCGTCAGGGGCGTGCAGCTCGCCATTGCCGAAGATGCCGAAAGCGTCGATCACCTCGTCTCGCCTGAGGAAGCAATGCGCATCGCGATGGCGCGACAATAAATTAATCCGCGTCTGCTGGGCGGTCGCAGTTACGACCGCCCAGTAGACGAAGATCCCATCAACGGTGCCAAAAAGAAATGAAAAACCTGCTCACAGTCACTGCCGTGATTGAAGGTGCAACCGGCCTGCTGATTCTGGCGGCCCCGGACGCGCTGAAGTTCGCATGTTGCGCGAGGTTCAAGAAGAACCAACCAGCCTCAAGAAAAGGCAACCTCAAAACACAAACTGTCTCACCCAAGAGGTTCACCTCAATCGGGTGTCAAGCCGCTCGTTCGGTTATCCCAGCCTAACCCGCTCAAAACAGACGCCAAACGTTTTCCCATTCTTTGCAGGTTATTTCGTCCATTAGCCTAGAGTGAATTTATGGAGGTCATCTCAAGCTCAACAATCACCGAGATAACGCGCCAAAAGTCCAAAAAGACGCCAGACTTAACGGAGTCGCAAACCGGGTCTGTGAAACTGCGAAACTGTGGAGCTACTGGTTTTTAGCCTGAGCGCTCCGATAATACCCCTTAACTCCTTTGCTGAGACATCTCTGCGACTAAGTTCTTTGCCGAGAATAATTTGGCGACACGGGTCTCCTGCAAACTGCTGAGAAAACAGCGCTTCTTTACAGAGTATGGGTGGGGGCACCCCGGACAAAAAAGAGAAGAACCGTGGGCATTATGATTGCAACTAACATCGGCCCATCGGCGTTGGCTAACCGTGAAATCTCGCCCTGGTCCGAGTATCGTATGCGCATGAGGTTTGATCGCAGAATAAGGTTCGACCTGGCTCGCCGATCCACGAGTCCTGTGGGCCTGGTGGTTCTTGCCCTGGCCGCACAGCTCGCGCTCGCCCAGTATCCAACACTGAAGACCCGCCCCAAGGAAGATCGCGATCGCCAATTCCAGGAAAGCCATCGCATCACGCTCAATGTGCAGGTCACCGACAACGCCGGCAAGCCCGTCACCGATCTTGACGCAAGGGATTTCACCCTCTTCGACAACCACCAGCCCCGCAGGCTCGCCGCGTTTCATGCCATTGATGGCGAAGCACTGAACGACGCCACCGAGATCGTCATCGTGCTCGATGCCGTCAACAGCCCCACTGCGGCACTCGAAGCGGAGAAGAACGGCATCTTCAAATACCTCGCCCAGAGCCACTCCGCGCTTCCGTATCCCATGTCGTTTGTACTATGGTCCAACGGCCACTTGAAATCGACCGGGGCAACCACGGATCGCAACACAATAGGCCGCGCCTTTGTAAGCATGACCAAGAACGTCCACTCCAACGCTTGTGGACCCGCCGACGCCTCCGTGGTAAAAGCAGCCGACAACAGCGGTGCCGGAACTCACGCCGACAACGACAAGGGCTCACAATCAGCTGACACCAACTGCCTTCAGGTCCACTTCAAAGACTCGCTTGCTGCCCTCGACGGCATCGCACAACAGCAACTCAGCTTGGGAGGGCGCACGATTCTCATCTGGGTCGGCCCGGGATGGCCGCTTCCTTCTGACGCCGAGTTCGACCAACTGACGCCGAAGGCGCGGAAGAACTACTTCGACGAAATCGTAAACGTGCTTCACGATCTGCACGCCGCGCAAGTCACGCTCGATGCCATTGCTCCACGCGACCCCGTGCGCCAGGAAGAACAGGCAATCGTGATTCCGCATCCGCTCATAGGCATAGCATCGCCAGAGAGTGCACGCCCCGACAGCCTGGCGCTGCCGGTACTGGCGCAGCAGACCGGCGGTCTGTTGATGACCTCAAGCAGCGACGTCACCGCCGACCTGGTCAAATTCCTCGACGATGCCGACTGGTACTATGCACTTTCCTTCGTCCCTCCACCCGCGCAGAACGGCGTGGAATTACGATCGCTCGAAGTAAAGGTGAACAGGCCCGGCCTCAGCGTCCGCACCCTGGTTGGCTACTACACTCAGCCGTAGAAACCCGGAGACGCCTGATTGAGAATCGAGGGGCGCGTCCGTGCCGTACCTGGGCCGGCGAACGCAAATTCAATTCAGCCGGTGCGATCTATTCCAATGAGTCCGGATGCAGCGCGATGTTTTTTTCGCCGGCTGCCTTGCGCTCGTTATAGGCTTTGAGCCAGTCTTCCCAGTGCTTGCCCGCTGCACGATCCTTGCCGCTGAACTCAAGGCGCGCAATATCGGCATAACTCAGCTTCAGCTTGCCTGCGGACTTCGGCGAGAAGTACTGCACGTACGAATCGACGAGAGTCGAGCCAGTTGAACGATTGAAAATATAAGCCTCGACCCGTTCACCGCTCTTCGTCGTGATGGTCACGTCGCCACGGTAGTCGAACGCCTTCTCCAGCGCCTTGCGCAGGTCTTCATCGCTGGCGAGTTCGGGAATCCATCCTTCAAGCTGCTCGTGTTGCGTGCCAGGCACGAGCTCGAGAGACTCAACCTGCTCGATGGTGTACTTCGCAACTTCACCCGTCATGCGTTGGTCTCCTCAAGGCTGCGTGCGCTGCTATCGATCTGCACCAAGGTTGCGGGCCCGTGCGGCGCAGGCTCATTCAATAAGCGCAGCGCGTGCTCGTCCTTGTACGAAGAGAACGTCCCGCGGATCATGCTCCAGATCCCGCTCAGAGACCCGAAGCCGTCGATCACCGCCGAAGGCTCGTAGCCACAGCTAACCATGCAGTTGGCGCACTTCGGATTTCCCGAGGCGACACCATATTCTTCCCATTTCGTCGTTTCCAGTAGCTCCTGGAAGCTCTCCGCGTAACCGTCCTGCAACAAGTAGCAGGGTCGCTGCCAACCAAAGATGTTGAACGCAGGTGAACCCCATGGCGTGCACTCGTATTTGCGGTCCCCCATAAGGAACTCAAGAAACAGCGGCGACATGTTGAACTTCCATGTCTTCTTCCGGTTTGACAGAATCGCGCGGAAGAGCCTGCGCACACGCGCGCGTCCCAGGAACCGCTGCTGGTCAGGAGCCATCTCGTAGCTGTAGCCCGGCGAGAGCACAATGCCTTCGACGCCCATCTGCATCACGTCGTCAAAGAAGCTGCGCACGTTATTCGGGTCGGTGCCGTCGAAGAACGTCGCATTGGTCGTGACGCGGAAGCCACGCTTCACTGCTTCCTTGATGCCTTCGACGGCAATGTCATATCCACCTTCGCGGCAGACACTGAAGTCATGGTGCTCGCGGTCGCCATCCAAGTGCACTGAGAAAGTGAGGTACTTCGACGGCGTGAATTCCGGCAGACGCCGCTTCAATTCAAGCGCGTTAGTGCAAAGGTAAATGTACTTCTTCCGTGCAATCAGCCCATTCACGATCTCCACGATCTGCGGGTGCAGCAGCGGCTCACCGCCCGGAATCGACACCATCGGCGCACCGCACTCTTCCACGGCAGCGAAGCACTCCTCCGGAGTCAACATCCGCTTGAGCACATGCGGTGGATATTGCACCTTGCCACAACCCGCACACGCCAAATTGCAGCGGAACAGCGGCTCAAGCATGAGGACGAGCGGGTAACGCTTATTGCCGTTGAAGCGCTTCTTCAGCACATAGGTGGCAACCGTCCACATCTGTGAAATCGGAACAGCCATTGTTATTTATCCCTCAAGGGCGGTAGCCCCATTCAATCTTTTCTTCGTTCCCAAATACTTTCAGCAAGGCATCTAGACGAATGCCCGCACCGCATCTTCTAACTTAGGAAGCCTGCTCAATCGTCCGCACATAGCTGGTAAGCGCCATGAGCGGGAAATACTGCCGGTACATCGTGTATGCCAGGTAGAAGACTTTGGGAAATCCAGTTCCAGTGATGATGCCTTCTCTTTGTGAGCCTTCACCCATCGACTCATCCCAGCTGCCGTCCTTAAGTTGGCGTTCAAGCAGCCAGCGCACTCCTTTTGCAATCGAGTCCGATCGATCGTCGCCAGCCGCAAGCAGTGCAAGGAGTGCCCATGCAGTCTGCGATGGCGTGCTCGGTCCAACTCCGCGCGTGTTGGGGTCCTCATAGCTGCCGCAGGTCTCGCCCCAGCCGCCATCCGCGTTCTGCACCATGCGGATCCACTCCGCTGCCTGTTGCACTTGCGGCTCGTTGTGATCGAACCCGATCGCATCCAGCCCGCGCAGCACCAGGAACGTGCCGTAGATGTAGTTCACGCCCCAGCGACCAAACCAGCTTCCGTCCGGCTCCTGCTCGCTCAGGATGAACTTGATAGCCCTCTCCACTCGCTTGTCGCTGCGCGTGTAGCCGTAACATGCCAGCATCTCCAGCATGCGTCCCGTAATGTCCACCGTTGGCGGATCCAGCATCGCATTGTGATCCGCGAACGGAATGTACTGGAAGATCATCTTCGTATTGTCTTTGTCGAAGCTGCCCCAGCCGCCGTTACGGCACTGCATGGCAAACTCCCACTCAATCGCACGCTGCTCCACCTGGTGCTGGTAGCGCTCTCGCGGATTGTCGACCTTGCTCAACGCGAGCAGCACCTGTGCCGTGTCGTCGGTGTCGGGATAGAACTCATTGTTGTGCTCGAAGTACCAGCCGCCGGGTTCGGTATTCGGCACCTTCACGGCCCAATCGCCCTTGTGGCGCACTTCCTTCGATAGCAACCAGTCAGCGGCCTTCAACATCCGCGGATCAGTGCGCGACACGTCGGCTTCGCCGAGTGCATAGAGCGCCTGCGCCGTATCCCATACCGGAGAAACACACGGCTGCATGCGGAATGTCGGCTCCGGCATTGCATCATTTGCCGGCTCTTCGATGCCGAGCTTTTCAAACTCGTCGCGCGCGCGAATCACCTGCGGGTCGTCTTCGGAGTAGCCCAGGCAGCGCAGCGCAAGAATCGCATTCAGCATCGCCGGATAAATCGCGCCCAGGCCGTCTGACATTTCCAGCCGCTCCAGCATCCACGTCTCTGCCTTCTTCAGCGCCAGCTTCCGTAGCGGACGAATGTGTACAGCCTCGAACCAGTGCGTAACGCGATCGATCACGATAAAGAAGTTGCGCCATGAAATCAGCTTCTTCGAATCCCAGTGCAGGCGCAGATTTGAGTTTGCCCGGCCACCGACAAACAACTCGTCTATGCTGTGCTCCGGCTGAATCTTTTTGTATGGCTTTTTGGCATAGATAATGGCCAGGGGCACAAGAATCGAGCGCGACCATGCCGAGATTTCGTAGATGTTGAAGTAGAACCAGTTGGGAAAAAGAACGATCTCCGGCGGAATCGCTGGCACCGCATCGTAGTCGTACTGGCCCAGCGCGCAGAGATACATCTTCGTAAACGTGTTGCACTCCGTCACGCCACCATGTGCAAGAATCCACTCGCGACACTTCACCAGACGTGGATCGGTTGCCGGAATGTTCATCAGCTTGGCAGAGAAATAACACTTCACCGAAAGCGAAACATTGCCCGGTCCACCCGGATAGAGACTCCAGCTCCCATCTTCCTTCTGGTAGCGCATCATCTCAGTGAAGGCTCGCTTCAGGCGCTCGGGATCGCCCGACTCAAGCAGAGTATGGAGAAAAATGTAGTCGGCTTCGAGCATCGAATCGGCTTCAAGCTCTCCGCCCCAGTACCCCTCAGGATGCTGCAGTGAAAGCAGGTAATCGCTGGAGCGATGAATGGCCGATTCGACGTCCGCAAGAGCCGCATCCATGCGGCCGAACCTTGGCGCCGCGGATTTTGTAAGACCTTGCTTGATACTCATTGCGATATGCGGCCCTCAATGATCAAAAAATACCCTGATTCCGGGCAGTGAGCAGCAGAATTTCGCGGGCTGCCGGGTTCTCTGCACAATTGATCCACGCTAGTGGCCCGTCATGCATCCAAACTTGCTTTGATTCCCCTGAAGCACCGCGCGTTGGGTCTCCAACTCAGCGCACGGGAACCGACTCCGCGCCACCCGGCCCCCCAATGGCCTGAACGATCTCTGGAGGCAGCCCAAAGCGTACATTCTCCGGCATTACCTCAACTTCTTCGACGCTGGAGTAGCCGTTTTGACGCAAATAATTGACTACATCCTCGACTAGGACCTCCGGAGCCGAAGCCCCTGCGGTAACCGCTACCGTAGACGCCCCCTGAAGCCACTTTGGGTCGATTGCCTGGGAGTTATCAATCAGATACCCGATTGTCCCAAGATTGCGCGAAACCTCGACCAGCCGGTTCGAGTTGGAGCTGTTGGTTGAGCCCACCACCAGGACCAGGTCCGCATTATGAGCCACGTTGCGCACTGCCACCTGGCGGTTCTCTGTCGCGTAGCAGATATCCTGCGAGTGAGGTCCGACGATGTTCGGAAACTTCTCTTTCAGCGCATGAATGATGTCCCGCGCCTCGTCGAGCGAAAGCGTGGTCTGCGTCAGGTAAGCCACGCGGTTCGGGTCGGGAACCTGGAGCGCTGCGACTTCAGCCACATTCGAAACGACTTGAGTTACCTCAGGAGCTTCGCCAAGCGTACCCTCGATCTCATCGTGGTCACGATGCCCGATCAAAACCAGCGAATACCCCTGCTTGGCGAACTTTACCGCCTCAATGTGTACCTTGGTGACCAGCGGGCAAGTGGCGTCGATGACCTTGAGGCCCCGGCCTTTGCTGAGTTCGCGCACCGCCGGCGAAACCCCGTGCGCTGAGTAAATCACCCGGTGACCATCCGGAACGTCGTCAATCTCATGAACGAAGATGGCGCCTTTTTCGGCCAACTCATTCACGACATAGCGGTTGTGAACGATTTCGCGCCGCACATAAATCGGCGCTCCGAAGGTTTCCAAGGCGATTTTGACGATGTCGATAGCACGGACAACGCCGGCGCAAAATCCGCGCGGTTTGAGCAGAAGTACCCGCTTCTGTTCGGAAGGTATCTCGCTATGGGCGCGATTGGGGACAGAATCAAGCGCAGTTGTAGTCACACTACCATTATATCAATTCAGGAGAGATTTACGCGGGCTCGTGCTCCGCCGAACCCGCGCAATCCTCATGCAGTTTGCTGCGCCCGAACATTGACCTTTTGCGCAATCGAAGTCAGCTTCTGATCCGCTGCCTTCTCCTCCTCGAGCGTCTCTTCCAGCAACTTGGCAATCTTCGCCTGCCCCAGAAGTTCCGCATACGTGCGCACCGTGCCGTAGGCTGCCATCTCGTAGTGCTCGACGCGCTGGGCGGCAGCGATCAGGGCAGCATCCCGTACGTCGCCCTCCGCCGTCTCGTGCAAAACAGAAGAGCCTTCATCCAGCACGCCTTTCATGCCTTCGCAAGATTTTCCTTTGGGGCCTGTGCCGAGGATCTTGCATATCTCCAGCAGCCTTTCCACGTGTCCCTCGGTCTCCCGCAGATGGCTCTCGAACGCCTTCTTCAAGTCGTTCGAAGATGCCGCTTTCGCCATCTTCGGAAGAGCTTTGGTGATCTGGTTTTCGGCCGAATACAGATCTTTCAATTCCTCTATAAATAGCTTCTCGATCGAGTCGACGCTCATCGCAATTCTCCCTTGAGTTTGGGTTGGGCCTTGCTCTGCGTTGGGATGCCACCGGGACTTTGGTTGTTGCCCTTCGAATTTATCGCAGTTCTCAACCCGCTTTCTTGCGACGCTGAGACCAGATAGCGTCTCCGTTCCTGTGCACGATGCGGGCGTTGAGAACCTGTCCGGCTGGCGTTCACTGCCCTTGCACCAGGCGAGTAACTGTGACCTGCATTACTACAAAAGTCCGGCCGAATTACCAAATGGTCTGGCAACTTCTTGCTTTCTGCCCTAAGTTCGAAGTCTGCCTTGTTCGACGCAGCGGGAGCAAAAGTGATGATCGAGACAAAAGCACCAATTCCCCACACGGCGCATAACGATACAAACCACTTTCCAACAAAGGAACGATCCATCTACCCGAATCTGAAGCTGCGTGTATACACCACTGGTATGCGGCAGAATCGCCTGGCGAAACTGGTGGGCATTGATGAGGCCTATCTCAGCCGAATTATCAACGGCGTTCGCACACCTGGAAAGCAGATGCAGGAGCAGATTGCCCAGGTACTCGGCTGCGACACAGAGTGGCTCTTCCAGCAGGCCACCATCCAGGTACCGGCTTATACAGGCGGGAACGGCCAGAAGGTCGGAACAATTGAATCTCAAGCCTGAAAACAGCGGCAACTGAATTAGCTTCGGTTCGGTCGGAGCGGCCGACTCCTGGTTTGCCTTTTTCTTTTGGTTTTCCGACCGACGAAGTCTAATCGTATGCGTGCCCATGGTTCTGCGCATGAGGCCGTTCTGCGCCTGTGCGTCTTCGACACGAACTCCCACATGATTGAGTAGGCGCGCGGCGCCCGGCGCCTCCACAGGGATCGTGTGCATGCGTCAATGCGACAGCCCGGCGCTGAGCGCATTCAAAAACATCGCAGATCGGTAACTGCTGCCACGACGTGCTGAAGAGCTCTCCCTTCGAGGAGAAGCGGAAAGCACTGCGCCAGATACCGCGGGCGACGATTCCGCATGCCCAAATCCCGACAAGTCAGGGCGTCAAACAGTCCGCGCGTTTTATCTGTTGGCTGGTAACTTTTGCATGGGGTTACTAGTCACCTCGAACCGCTATGAATACGTCCCTCCGAGCGTTTTCTGGCCTACCACCTTCGGGTTACTCAACTCTTTCAAACGCTAATGGTGCAATACGTTGCGCAGGTAGTACGAAGGTAATCGATACATACCACCTTCGTGACTATCGTCACCTGTACCATCTCCTTTCCAGAGACGATCCTGCTGATAGTCAACCGAGGCAGCTATACATCTACTCCCGTTGCACGAAGCCGGGCATTCCGCACTTGGGCGACTTGAACGCCAGATTCCACTGGCACAGGTGATGCCGATGTACAAGTTCCGCAATATTTCGTTTTTCGCAACAGCAAAGAAGACTACGGCGAACCTTCCGGAAATATCCAATAAACAAGATTCGTGCGAACGATTTTGGAGTGGCGCACTTGCGATGGGAATAGCCGCCATGGCGCTTAGCCTAGCGCTCTCAGGCTGCGGCGCGGACTCCAAGCCCTTTTCGTCGACCGGCACGCCCGCGCTCGTGGTTAGCCCGTCGGCAATTGACTTTGGCGACGTAAACGTAGGTACCCCTGTATTCCAGAATGTGTCCATCACCAACTCGGGCACGTCTCCGATGGAGATCGCAGATTTGAGCACCACGAGCAGTTCATTTACCGTGAGTGTGACCGGGCTGCCCGCAACGCTCACACCCGGCGGCAGCATGAGTGTGCAGGTTCGCTATGATCCCGGATCTGCCACGGACTCGACTGCGGAGCTCAGTGTCAGCGCGACGACTAGCGCAAAAACGAGTGTGTCGGGTGCGGTCAAGTTACACGGCAGAGGCTCTGCCTCATCGTCGTCCTCGCTGTCGGGTCTGAGCTGCGCGAACTCCTCGATGTTTGGAACTGGCACAGATCCCTGCACCTTGACGTTGAGCGCAGCCGCTCCTACCGGCGGTATGACGATCAACCTGTCGAGCAACAGTGGAGCCGTGACCGTGCCGGCAAGGGTCGCCATTTCCTCAGGCTCGAAAAATGCGAGTTTTGGGGCCACCGTCTCAGGCTTCACAGGCGCGCAAACCGTAACGCTGACCGCAACAGCGGGAACCACTTCAAAGACGACGACGATCAATCTGAGCGGATCAGCCTCGCCGGTGGCGCCTTCAATCAGCGCGTTTTCGTGCGGCAACAGTTCATTTACCGGCGCGGGTTCAACGGCCTGCACGGTGTCGCTTAGTTCCGCTGCTCCGTCCGGTGGGATGAGCGTGACCGTGTCGAGCAATGACAGCGCCGTAACGGTACCTGCCACCATCACGTTGGCCTCCGGCGCGTCAACGGCATCGTTCACAGCCAACGCAACATCGGTGAGCACGTCGCAGACGGCGACATTGGCGGCAAGCACAAGTGCTTCGTCGCGAACTTTTGCTATGCAACTGAATGCAGCCACGCCGGCGTTAAACCTGAGCGCTACGTCGCTGTCGTTCGGCAATGTTTCAGTGGGCACCGCGGTGACGAAATCGGTGATCCTGACCTCGAGCGGCACGATGGCCGTCAAGATCAATTCGGACTCGATTACGGGGACGGGGTTCTCGGTTTCGGGAGGTGGCTTCCCTGCCACTCTGAATCCGGGACAGGCCGCAGTGCTGACGGTTCAGTTTGATCCGACCACGGCGAACCCGGTGACCGGACAGTTAACAATTTCGAGCAATGCGCCTGCCCAGGCACTAAGCCTGAGCGGCGCAGGCACGACGGTTGCTCCGACTGTGAACACAATATCCTGCAGCAACACCTCCGTCACAGGATCGCTGGCGGATACGTGTACGGTCAGCCTGTCAGGTTCAGCGCCGACTGGCGGCGTGGGCGTGGCTCTTTCGAGCAGCAACAGCGCCCTCACTCTACCTGTTTCGGTTACGGTTCCGGCCGCTGCAACGAGCGCGACGTTCACAGCAAACGTAGCTTCGGTGAGCAGCACGCAGTCAGTCACACTGACGGCGACTACAGGGAGCACTTCGAAGTCGCTTTCTCTGCAATTGAATGCGGGAGCACCAGCACTGAGCCTGAACGCAACCAGCGTCTCTTTTGGCAACGTGATGGTGAACTCAACAACTACGCAGACGCTGACATTGACCTCGAGCGGCACAGCGGCTGTGACGGTAAACTCCGTGGCAGTGTCGGGCAGCGGCTTCGCGGTTTCGCCCGTGAGCCTGCCGGCTAAGCTGAATCCGGGACAGACGATGTCGGTCACACTGACGTTCGATCCGTCGGTGGTAGGCTCAACCACCGGCCAGCTGACCATCGGCAGCAACTCTTCGTCTAATTCAACAGCGACTGTGGCCCTGAGCGGCACCGGAGATTCACACAAGGTCGATCTGAGCTGGCTCCCGCCTACCGGATCCACCTCTCCGATTTCGGGATATAACGTCTATCGCGCACCCAACGGCTCAAACTCGTTTGCGATGGTGGACTCGATGGACACGCAGACTGCATACATCGACACAAATGTGCAGGGCGGCCAGAGCTACAACTACTATGTGACCAGCGTAAACTCGTCGGGGATGGAGAGTCAGCCGTCCAACATGACGACAATTACCATTCCATAACGATGCGCGCCGCCCGGGTTTCGAGCGGCGCGTCTATTTACAGCCGATCAGATCAAATACCCGGGTTGCGGCTTCGGCAACGTCGCAGCGTCGTCCTGCATAGCAGTCAGCGTTGGCCGCGACACGCGTGAAGAAGTCAACCATCCCGGAAAACTGTGCCATTTCGTGAGGCGTGTTACGCAGCAGGAGCATGACGGCCTCGCCCTGCGAAATCTCGTGAACGTCCCAAAATGCTTCGCCCGGAACATAGTCGAGAGCAAAGATCCAGCCCACAAACGCCGGATGGGTAGCGAAGCCCGCGTTGAGCTCTTCCGGAAGGACGAGCGATTGCTGGGGACGACCGTTGCGGAGTAGAAGCGGACGGGGATACGAATGAATGCGGCCTTCCTTGTCAACGAGGG
Organism: Occallatibacter sp.; assembly: GCF_049802275.1. Taxonomy (NCBI): domain Bacteria; kingdom Pseudomonadati; phylum Acidobacteriota; class Terriglobia; order Terriglobales; family Acidobacteriaceae; genus Occallatibacter; species Occallatibacter sp. Next base: position 12,679 of record NZ_JBARMD010000406.1, read on the forward strand.
CGTATTCATCGGAAAAGCAGGCAGCGCCGCGACGGATTAATTCGGCAACGAGCGAAGACTTCCCCGCGTGTGAAGAGCCTGGCAGGAGCAAGGCCTTTCCCTCGATCAGCACTGCGCCCGCGTGCACGGCGCGAAACACCTTCATGCGATCGACAACAGCATCATCGAGCGCTTTGACAGCGGCGAGGGCAGCATCGTGGAGTGTCACAACGGATGCTGCGGGTTTGTTATCGATCAGGACATGAAAACCCTCGCCGCCCCTGTCAACACGCAAGCGTATGTTCGGGGAAGTGGGGACGGATCTCGTGCGAGGCGCAGGCGGGAATATGTATCGTTCCAGTGCGTCACGGATTTCGGAGTCAGCGCATTCCACATGAATTGAGGAATCGAATGCATCGATGCCGAACTCAAAATTGTCCCGCGAAGTCATGGATAAAAGAGTAACTGACCCGGACGCAAAAATGGCGGCCGTCATGGCCGCCATTTTCGTTACGACTACTTGCCCAAACGTGCTCTGCAACCCAGGAAGAGACGGCGTTCGACAGATCTGAGAAAAATGTGGAGAACGGACCACCGACTCTATTCGAACGAGAGTCGACGCAGCCCAGAAAAACAACCTGCATTAGAAATCGAACTTTTGGCGATCCTTGGGAACACTAGCCCGCGGCGTACGATCCGAGCGCTCATCGTTTGACCCGGCTGCCTGAGCATGCGCCTTCTGTTCACCGACCGTGAGAGAAACGACGAGCGGGAGCGCAACCGCGCTCAACCCGGCGAGAACCGCGCGGCGAGTGTGCTTCTGAGTGGAACCCGAAATGCTGACCAGATTCTTCTCCTGGAACTGGAGGATGCAAGCTTCTGCCAGGTCGTCTGTGACATTGGGGTCAAAGGAACGCCGCATCTCTTCGGCAACACCGGCGATCGTGGTGGCGGAGGAGCAAGCATCCCATGCAGCACCGGCGGTCGCGTTCAGAGCGAACACCGTTTCGTTCTTCGAATTGCGGATCACGCGAGAACCATCAGGCATGGAGTTAACGACCAAATCCTTCGTGCTTAGACGCTCAACCAGCATGGAGCCTCCTCTTGTTTTCTGGAGTGCGCGGATATTCCGCGACTTCAAGTGCAGAATACCTGAGATTTACGAAATCCACCTACAACTAAGTCCTGCATTCTCGCCTTCTTAGGTAATCCAGCTGCCATAATTGGTAATCTGCTGCTCATAGTACTTTCCGGGGACATGCTAATACTTTGGATTTGATAAGCGTGAGGAGCGTCGTACCGAATCGTTCTGATTTTGGAACAATGGACAAGGAAATTACATGACGGCGATGGATCGCAATTCGGCTGACCTGCTGCGCACCGTTGTACTGTGGCATGGGGAGCGCCGTGGCCCTACGGTCGCAGAGATTGCTGGGAAAATCACGCGCTGGAAAGATCCGATCATGGGCGCACGGCAGCATGGCGTTTTGCCGATGCTGTATTCCGAGCTTGTGGCAAACAGCGCGGTCGTTCCAGCAGAGGCACTGGAGTTCGCTCGATTCGAGTTCGAACGCAACGCGTTTCATTGCGTGGCCAATGCGGCTGAACTTCTGCAGGTGCTCAACGAATTTGAAAAAGCTGGAATCGCGGCGATGCCTTTCAAGGGCGTAGTGCTGGGAGCATCCGCATACGGCGACATGACGGCCCGAACTGCGGGCGATCTCGACGTGCTCATCTACTATCGCGATCTGCTGCCGGCCACGCGAATCCTGAAAGCTCGCGGATATGAGCTGAAGACGAAGGTTCTTGAAGACGGATCCCCCGAAGCAGAAAACTATTTTGAATATCACTTTGAGCGCGCCGATGATGGCATGGTGTTGGAGCTCCGCTGGAAGCTCGAACTGACGCAGCCGCGCTACCGTCACGAGCTGGGTATGGACTGGGTGTGGCCTCGGCGAAGGACGGTCAAGCTGGCCGGAGCCGACGTAGCGAGCTTCGACGCTGTCTCTGATCTGCTGATGCTTTGTATGCACGGCAGCAAACACGTGTGGTCACGGCTGGTGTGGATTTGCGATGTGGCGAAGAGACTGGAGAGCGAGCCAGCGCTTGATTGGAATTTCGCGCGACAAGAGGCAAAGCGCGTGGGATTGTGGCGCTGCCTCGCATTGGGGGTCCTGCTGGCGCGACGAGTTGCAGGCGCAAAAGTGCCTGCAGATGTGCTGAAGGGCTTTGAGGGGGACCCGTGGGCGCGGAATCTCGCAGAGTTCCTCGAGGAGCACATCCTGAAGGAGCCGGCGAGGATGCCGGCTGGTTGGCTACCCTATAACCTCCAGATCCTTGGGTTCCGGGACAGGGCCAGGGTGGTCTTGTCGCCGGGGATTTTGCGTCCTGGTGCGCGAGATCGCGCAGTCGTAAAGCTACCCAAAGCTCTGGAGCCTTTGTACTACGTAATCCGGCCTTTACGCATTTTGCTCGACCGCACAGCGCGGTAAAAGCTGCCGAATTTACTTTGTAGATAATACCGAACCTGGAAACAATTACATACTTGCTAAAGGCGAAGCGCTACTCTGTCTGTTGAAAAACCAGTCTCGAAATAGCCCAAGTTTAACGATTTATTGACTTACCACTTAAGTAACCTTTAGAGCGGACTTTGGTCAACTTCTTGCACTAGCCTAAAGCAGAACTTACGAATCCTCGCGGCCAAATCAAGCACACAACTGAAACCTGTGCGCTTGGGAATATGGCTGTGTTCTTCATCCTGGGCCCAGAAGGATTGTTGTGCGCACCGATCGCCTGCTGGAATCTTCCGCGATCTGCAAACACAAAACTTCAGCAACAGAAGGATGTATACGCGTGTCGCCGGATGAATCGGCAACACGCGCGCGGGAGAGCACTGTCTTGCACGCGCAGCGCAAGGTTTTTCGGCTGCGGTCAGAAGGGAGGAGTCGACGACCACACTGAACGTCTGAAGTTCACTTTTGCTTCAGGTGATCCATTTACCAAGTTTCCGATCACAGTGTTTGCTTGGCAGTCTTTCATCTTTCATCTTCATCTGCCGGGCAGACACATTGCGCGTGAATCGGGCCTTCAGAAGAGGTGCGTAAGCGCCTGCCGAGGAGAAGTAGATGTACAAGTTTAAGATTCGGCCAGGATTCGGCCGTGAACTTGCAGCACCGCAGCCAAAGCAGCATCAAGTCAGTAACATTAATCACAGTTCTTCAGAATCCGCAGGCTCCTTCCTGCTTTCATTTCTTCCTAAAAAAAGGCGAATTCGCAAGGGCACTTCGGCACTGTTGACGGGATGTATTGTTTCAGTTCTGGCCGGATGCGGAGGCATGTCGTACAACTCAAAACTGACCGGCTCGGGGAGCACGACGACTGAGGCCGCATTGAGCACGATCTCATGTGGAACGCAGTCATTGTCAGGAGCGCAGTCAAAGGATTGCTCGGTTTATCTGACTGCCGCGGCAACGGAGCCCACGAAGATTTCACTGACGAGCAGTAATGCGGCTCTGGGTGTGCCGACTACGGTAATCGTAGCGGCAGGAGCAAAGACCGCGGCATTCAACGCGGTTTCTGAAGCCGTGAGCCAGTCATTAGGCGTGACCATTACGGCGCAGGCGGGCACCGTCACGAAGACGGCTGTAATCACTCTGTACCCTGTCGCGGTACCCACACCCGCCCCGGCGTCCGTGGCCACGTTGAGCAAAATTTCGTGTGGAAGTCAGACTCTGACCGGACCGACAACGAAGGCGTGTTCCGTGTATTTGACCGCGGCGGCCGCCAGTCGAACGGTGGTCACGCTCTCCAGCAACAACGGCGCGCTGCAGGCACCAGCCGCAGTGACTGTGCCCACGGGCGCAACCAGTACGGGCTTCAACGTGTCGGCATCTGCTGTGAGCAACACTGAAACGGCGACGCTGACTGCGACGGCCAATGGTGTGTCTCAGATGGACGTCATCACGCTGTCTTCCGCCGGCACCCCAGCGCCGGCTCCTGTGGCCACATTGAACAAGGTCTCGTGTGGGGCGCAGACTCTGACCGGGCCGGTAACGACGGCGTGTTCGGTGTATCTGAGCGCGGCAGCGACCAGTCAGACGGTGGTGACGCTATCGAGTAGCAGCAGCATGCTGCAGGCGCCGGCTTCGGTGACTGTGCCTGCTGGTGCGACGAGCACGGGCTTCAATTTGACGGCATCGGCCGTGAGCGCTACGCAGACCGCGACGTTGACAGCGACGGCCGGCGGTGTGTCGCAAATGGACGCGATCACGCTGAACCCCGCCACTCCCAATGCACCCGTTACTGTGTCGACTCTGAGCAAGATCTCCTGCGGCTCGCAGACATTGACCGGGCCGGCAACGGACGCGTGTTTGGTGTCTCTGAGCGCGGCAACGGCAAGCCAAACTGTGGTGACGCTCTCGAGCAGCAGCAGCGCGCTGACGGTGCCCGCCTCAGTGACCGTGGCCGCAGGTGCGACAAGCGCGAGTTTCAGCGCCACGGCATCAGCCGTGACTGCCGCAGCCAAGGTGACCCTGACTGCGACAGCAGATAATATGTCGCAGACTGACGTGATTCAACTCCAGACGTCAGCCACGCAGCCTTCAACCCAGCATGAAGTGAAGCTGGAATGGGCTGCACCGCCTGCAACCTCGGATCCGGTGGTTGGATATAACGTGTATCGCCTTGCCTCCGGCGTTTCCAATTACGCGCTATTGTCCTCATCAGTGGAAACGCAGACGAGCTACTCCGATACCACCGTCCAAAGCGGAGTCACGTATGAGTATGTTGTGAGGAGCGTCGACGGTCAGGGAGTGGAGAGCGCCGCTTCGAACTCAACCACGGTCACCGTGCCGTAATTAGAAGTTCGCGACGAATGGGCACTCGGCATTGTAAGAGAACTCTTACGCGCCGAGTGCTTCGCTTATCTGATCGATTATGGCGTCGGCGATGGCAAGGCTGGCTGTCGCAGCGGGGCTGGGCGCGTTGAGTACGTGAAGAGCTTTCGACTGCCGAACGAAGTAAAAGTCCTGCATGAGCTCGCCTGACGGAGAAAGAGCCTGCGCCCGCACACCTGCGCCGCCTTCGATCAGATCATCAGGCTGCAGTTCGGGAACAAGCCTTTGCAGGGATTGGCAGAAGAGCGCCTTGCTGAAGGAGCGGTGAAACTCATGCCAGCACATCGAGGGGTAGCGAAGAAGGAAGCGCCAGAATCCCGGATACAAAAGTGTTTCGAGCGTGTCGCGGAGTCGGATGTCAGTGTGGTGATAACCCTCGCGAGCAAAGGCCAGCACGGCGTTAGGACCGGCCTCGATGCCGCCGTGGATCAGGCGCGTAAAATGAACACCCAGGAATGGGAACTTCGGGTCGGGCACTGGATAGATGAGATTGCGAACAAGGTGCTGCGACTCAGGTCTGAGCTTGTAATACTCGCCGCGAAAAGGCACGATCCGAGTGGCATCGTGATTGCCGGCCATGCTGCTGATGCGATCGCAGTGGAGTCCGCCACAGTTAATGAGAAAATCCGCTTCGAAGTCTCCGCCGGATGTGGAGACCAGCCATGAGCCCGCATTCTGGAGTTTGAGAACTTCAGAGGAGTAGTGAACATCGCCGCCGCGAGCGATAACCTCGTCGGCCATGGCCTGGGTCGCAGCCTTGAAGTCGACGATGCCCTCTTCGGGAACCCGGATGGCAGCAACGCCGGTGGCGTGAGGCTCGTACTCCCGAATTTGCTCCGGACCAAGAAGTTGCAGACCCTGGAGGCCGTTGGCAGTACCGCGTTCGAGAAGGGCTTTGAGCCGGGGGATTTCTTCGGGCTCAGTGGCGACAACGAGTTTGCCGCAGATCTCGTGGGACACGGCGTGGCTTTCGCAGAACTCGACCATGCGGCGAATTCCCTGCACCGCCAGCTTCGCTTTTTCCGAACCGGGCTTATAGTAGAGGCCGCAGTGCAGAACGCCGCTGTTATTTCCAGTCTGGTGCCGGGCTGGTCCGGATTCTTTTTCGAGAAGCAGGAGCCGAGTTGATGGGAACCGCAATAGAAGTTGGTAGGCTGTAGCCAGCCCAACGATTCCCCCGCCAATGATGGCAACTTTCATGTACCTTCCAAAGAATACACGTCAGCGGCATTACGTTCTGAGTTCACTCGACCAACTTCTTGATGAGCGTATTGGTTTGATCTCAATAGAGGAGGGCCGATAGTAGTTGGTGCGAATGAACGACCCTCACGTCCGCCGGCCCGCATTCCCCTCATCTCAGCACATGCGCAAGGAGACGCCTACTCTGACAGCGCGCTATGAACACTCTGAATCACGGAATCCCAGTCGCTCGTATATCGGGGCTTGGTGAGGCTGCCAATAACCCAAGGGTGCCACCGAGCCACATCCTATCGCAGCCGCCTTCCCCAATCCCGTCAGGAATCCACGTGTGTTCTGCGCTGATATCGACTGCTGGAAAATGCGACGGCATTCGAACGTCGCGCATGTAACGCGCCGTTGCCGGATAGGCTTAAGTCGGCCGAAATAGTTCGCAGCGGAGTTTTAAGTTTTTGATCATTAAATCTTCCGCCAAAGGTGTATAACGAGCCGAGATGACTGCCGCTTGATCGTCGAAAAAAGCGGCCGCTGAAGGAGGTTGTCAGTCATGTTTTGTGCGACGCGAGGACAAAGCTTGCCGCGATATGTTGGGATCTTTTCTGTGCTCACGCTGACTCTGAGTTTAGGTTTTGGTTTGGAAAGGACGGATGAGGTGGATCATTTTCTTATTCGCCTGGGGAAGACTGTAAAAATCACGGCTTCTTATAACTATTGTTGGTATCCGACCGTGCACCGGTTCCCCACTGGTGAAATATTGACGACAATGCGCATGAGCCCTGACGACACCAATCCTGAAGGTGAGTTCTCTGCATATTGCCTTTCAAAGGATGGAGGGCAGACATGGGGCCGCCGATATACGATGGGAGCGGGCGCCAACATAGATGCCGCCTACAGCCAGGCGCCGCTCGAAGATGGAATTTGGGTGCTTGGATCTGGTTACTTGTCGCTGGAACCATACCCCTCCAGCCCAAAAGCGGATTTTCATACTACTCTGACCGAATTTTCCCGAGCTGGCATGGATGTCCATCAAGTCAGAGACGCCAGTATCCATCTGTCTGAGCCTCCACAACTCGAGCCCGTGGAGATCCATGCCACGAAGGCAACGGATGCGTCACATCTTGCCAGCGCTCCTACGGCAGTGCCCTTTGGAGCAATTATTTCCGGCCCGCGCGGAGAATGGCTGAGCACCCTTTACTACGTAACCAAACGCGATCGACGTTACAGGCGACTGGTGCTGATTCGCTCCTTCGATCATGGTCATACATGGAATGAGGATGGCATTATTGCCGCGCTACAACCCGATGAAAAGCCGTGGCCTTGGATGGGTAGCGAAGGACCCAACGAGGCCGGGGTGGTTCGACTGTCAGACAGCCGATTGTTCTGCATTTTTCGGACGGGTAACGGTGACTACATGGGGGGAGCTTGGTCATTTGACGATGGCAAAACATGGTCTCTTCCAACATCAACTGGCTTCAAAGGTGTAGCACCCCATTTAAGGTTGATGAGCAACGGGCTGTTGGTCTGCACCTTCGGCCGCCCGGGCGTGACGATTATGTTTAGCTCGAACGAGGGAAAAAGCTGGACGGCCATCACACCGATTGTCAAGGATCAGAGTACCGGTTACAGCGATGTGATTGAGGTGGAGGCGGGTGAGCTGTTCGTGGTGTTTGATTCACTGCCAAACGGTGGAGACCCTGTTCCTGGCGCATCTTATGAACATATCGTCTATGGAACTTTTGTCGAGGTTCAAGAGCGATGAGGGTTCCGGACTATGGGTCCTTATTGGAGTGATTGGGGCTCTTGGTTTGTTTTCTATTTCGACACCGCTCTGACCTTGCCCTCAGAATGCGTATCTCTTAGCTCTGCGGGTTTGAGGAGCTATTCATCCTCGTAGTAGTCGTGGCGTGGGAATGTGGAAATCGGCATTATCGATTTCCAAGGTCTGTGGGAAGGGTGGGAAAACAGCTTCATCGTTTTCCCATGCTTTCCATGGACCGGCATTTCCACGCCTGCTTCGGTCGTGACCACACTCA
>NZ_JBARMD010000407.1:0-6670 GCF_049802275.1 Occallatibacter sp.
TTCCAGGGAAATTACACGAAGTACTTGTCGCAGAAGGACGAACGGCGCGCGCAGTTACAGGCCGCGTACAAGAATCAGCGCGACCAGATCGAACATCTTGAGGCGTTCATCAACCGGTTCCGCGCGCAGGCCACCAAGGCCAAGCAGGTGCAATCGCGGATCAAGGAACTGGAAAAGATCGAGCGCATCGAGATTCCAGAAGAAGAGGCGGTGATTCATTTCAGGTTTCCGCAGCCGCCGCCGTCGGGGCGCACGGTGGTGGAGGCCGAGGGTCTGGCGAAGAGTTACGGCGCAAAGCATGTGTTCAGCAATGCGCGGTTCACGATCGATCGCGGAGACCGAGTAGCGCTTGTAGGCGTGAACGGCGCAGGCAAATCTACGCTGATCAAGTTGCTGAGCGGAGCGGAGACGCCTACGGGCGGCACAGTCAAGCTGGGCCACAACGTGGTGAGCGAGTATTTTGCTCAGGACCAGTACAAGGTGCTCGATCCCGAGGCGCGGATGCTCGATGACATCAGCAGGGCCGCGGTGAAGGTTCCTGAGAGCGAGTTGCGCTCGCTGCTCGGGTGTTTTCTCTTTTCGGGCGATGACGTGTTCAAGCCATTGGGTGTCCTTTCAGGTGGCGAGCGGAACCGGTTTGCGCTGGCGCGGATTCTCGTGTCGCCTTCGAATTTTCTGTTGCTGGACGAGCCTACCAATCACTTGGATATGCGGGCGAAGGATGTGCTTCTGGACGCCATTGCGGCGTTTTCCGGCACGGTGGTTTTTGTTTCGCACGACCGGTATTTCATCGATCGACTGGCGACGCGCGTGATCGCGGTGGAGAACGGGGTAATCACCAGCTATCCCGGTAACTACGAGGACTATCTGCGGAAGAAGGAGAACCTGGCCGCTCAGGCCGAGATTCCTGTTCTCGATTTTGGGGGATCGAATGAAAATTCCAACCAAGTCTCAAAATTGAGCCCCGGGGCACCCGGTTCGCAGTTGCACCAAGCGGCGCCTCTGTCTGGCACCACGATTGTGATTGAGGGTGGGCCGGACAACGGACGTTCGCGGCGGCTGAATCCGATCAAGCAGAAGCAGATGGAGGAGCGGGTCGGTTTTCTCGAAGAGGAGATTCCGCGGGTTGAGGCTTCGATTGCGACTACGGAGGAGCAACTGGGTGTGTATGTTTCGGCGGCGGAGACGCAGCGGCTAACAGAGTTGGCTGCTGCATTGCGTTCGGAGCTTGGCTCGCTTACCGCTGAATGGGAAGAGCTGATGCTTCAGCTTGATGGGGCATAGTCGCGCTTTAGAAGCTTCCTTCCTCCGGCTTGAACCAGGTGAGCGATAATTGGGCGTTAAATAGCAAACGTTCACCTTGGAGCCGTGCGCTGGATGCAGGAGATTCAGGGTGAACTGGATGCGACTGCGAGTTTCAGAATTCACCGACAAGGAATGTCTCAAAATGATTACGCATACGCGTCGTAATTTTCTGAAGATGAGTGCTGCGGCAGCTTCCTTGTATTCTGCAGCGCCGGTGGCTTTCAGCAGTTCGTTGTTTGCGGAACCTGGAGGACCAGGCGCGGAGAGAATTGTTCCCTTTCCGCTGAGCGCGGTGCGGCTGGGCCCCGGGATCTTCGCGGAACAGGCTGAGACGAATGCGCGGTATCTGGATTCACTCACGACCGATCGGCTATTGCACTCGTTCCGGTTGACGGCGGGGATCACTTCGAGCGCGACGCCCTATGGAGGCTGGGAGAGTCCGACGGTTGAGTTGCGCGGGCACTTCAATGGTGGGCATTACCTGTCGGCAGTGGCGCTGGCATCGGCGACGGCGGGCAACTCTGTTTTGAAATCACGCGGCGATGGGGTGGTGGGCGGGCTGGCGCAGTGCCAGCAGAAGAATGGCAACGGCTATGTGAGCGCGTTTCCTACAGTGCTGTTCGAACATCTGCAGGAAGGCAAGCCGGTGTGGGCGCCCTTCTACACGTATCACAAGATCATGGCCGGACTGCTCGACATGTACGTGCTGACGGGGAACACCGATGCGCTGAAAGTGGCGGAGGGGATGGCGCAGTGGGTGGACCACTATTTCGAAGGCATCGGCGACGAGCAGCGGCAGCGGATGTTGCGAACTGAATACGGCGGCATGAACGAGGCGCTGGTGAACCTGGCAGCGTCGACGAAGAAGCAGCAGTATCTTGATACGGCGAGGCTGTTTGAGCAGCCTAGCATTCTGGATCCGCTGGCGGCGCGGAGGGATGAACTGACCGGGCTGCATGCGAATACGAATGTGCCCAAGATCATTGGTGCGGCGCGGATGTACGAAGTAACTGGGGACCCACGCTACCGGCGGATCGCGGAGTATTTCCTCGAGGAAGTATTGACGGCGCGGAGTTACGCGATTGGGAATACAAGTCTCGATGAGCACTGGACCACGCCCGCGGGCGAACTGAAAGGATCGCTGGGCTGGACGAATGCCGAGTGTTGCGTGGCCTATAACCTGATGAAGCTGGAGCGGCTGGTGTTTGGCTGGACAGGCGATGCGCGCTGGATGGATGCGTATGAGCGCTCGATGTTCAACTGCAGGCTGGGTACGCAGAACCCGCAGGGGTTGAAGCAGTATTTCTTTCCGCTTTCGGCGGGCTACTGGCGCGCCTATCACTCGGCGGAGGATTCGTTCTGGTGCTGCACGGGGACTGGCGTGGAGGAGTTTGCGAAGTTCACAGACACGATCTATTTCCATCGCGGCGGGGAGGTGTATGTGAACCAGTTCATCGCGTCGACGCTGGACTGGAAGGATGAGGGATTAAAGATTGAGCAGACAACCACGTTCCCGCGGGAGCAGGGGACGACGCTGAAGCTCACATGCGCGCAGCCGAAGATGCGGACGGTGCATATCCGGATTCCTGCGTGGACGACAGATGCGGCGGAGGTAAAGGTGAATGGGCGGCCGCTGGAGGCTATGGCTGATCCGGGCTCATATCTCGCGATCAGGCGCGTTTGGAAAGATGGCGACACGATCAGCGTGGCCTTGCCGATGACGTTGCGGACAGAGGCGCTGGTTGGGGATGACTCGATAGCGGCGGCGCTGTACGGGCCGCTGGTGCTGGCGGCGGATTTGGGCGGAGGGCCGGTGGATGGCCCAAGCAAGATTATTCCCGATGGATCGACGGTGCCGAAGGGATTGGCCAAGGCGGATGCGTTACCGAAGGCGGCGGTGGATGCGGGAGCCGGGGCGGGGGTATGGATCAAAGCGCAGTCAGCGGGTGAGACACGCGGCGAGATGCGATTCAAGGCGGCGGGAGAGGGTGCGCAATTTGACCTGCTGCCTATGTATGAGGTGCGCGATCAGAAGTACGCGGTGTATTGGCAGTTGGGGGACGGGAAGAAGAATCGAAACGGCTAGTGCCTTGCAGAGCCTTCGCGCACAGTTGCATCCCAAGTTAGGCGGGACCTCAGCGCTCTCACTCTTCAAAACGCAAACCTGGTTTTCAAAATACCCGTCAATACAACAAGGAGATGACAGAATGTCCACAGACCGGCGTGATTTTTTGAAACGAGCAAGCTTGATGGGTTCGATCGCCATGTTGGCAGGTGGTCCTACCGCGGGAGCATTAGCGACCCCCAGCGAATTGACCAGCGTTGTTGAGGATTCCGTGGCATCGCAGGCCGAGGAGACTCCCAAATACCACATCAAGTTTGCGGTGTGCGGCATGAGTCACGATCACATCTACGGCATGGTGGGAGCGATCCAGCGCGGTGGTGGCGAAATGGTGGCGGCATGGGGTGGTGAACCCGATAAGCTCGCCGCATTCACCAAGCGGTTTCCCAACGCAAGGATTGTGAAGACGCAGGACGAGATACTCAATGATCCCGCAATCCAGCTTGTATTAAGTTCGCAGATCCCCAATGAACGTGCGCCTCTGGCGGTGCGGGCGATGAAGGCCGGCAAGGACTTTCTGTCGGACAAACCCGGCATTTTAACGCTCAAACAACTGGCTGACGTGCGCAAGACCATTGCTGAAACCAAGCGCATCTACGCAATCATGTACAGCGAATTGCTGGAGGTGAAGGCAGCTGTGTATGCAGGCGTCCTCGTCAAGCAAGGTGCGATCGGCAAGGTGATTCAGACGATCAACATTGCGCCGCACCAGATTTTTCAGCATGGCGGCGTGGCAGGTGGGGGCACGGGCAGGCCCGACTGGTTCTGGAATCCAGAACAGAATGGTGGAATTCTCTGCGACATTGGCTCGCACCAGGTTGACCAGTTCCTTTTCTACACGGGATCAACCCAGGCCGAAGTGGTGGAATCGCAGATCGCAAATATCCGGCATTCAGATCATCCTAAATTCCAGGACTTCGGCGACATGGTGCTGCGCGGAAACCGCGGGCTCGGCTATGTGCGACTGGACTGGTTTACTCCCGATGGACTGGGCACATGGGGCGATGGACGGCTCTTCATTCTGGGGACCGACGGATACATCGAGATCCGCAAATACACCGATGTGGCGGTAAAAAAGCAGGGCAACAATCTGTTCATTGTGGATGGCAAGCAGGCGCGCTACATCGACTGCAACAATATGGCGCTGCCATTCGGTCCACAGTTTGTGGCGGATATTGTGAACCGTACCCACGTCGCGCAGAACCAGGTGGAATGCCTGCTGGCAGCAGAATTGGTGATCAAGGCGCAACTCGCCGCAAAGCAGGTAACACTCGAGGCCTAGCAAATAGACGTGCTGAGGGGCGCCGGGGCATGGCTGCCGCGCCGGGGTTGTAGAATAGCCGTTGGCAATTGGCTTAGCGAGGAAATGACCATGGCATCGTTTATGGATGGCAATCCAGCACTTAAGGGACTCTCGGGCGACCTGAAACGGCGGATGGACGCAGCCGTAGCAACCTTCCAGGCCAGCCTGGCCTCCACCCGCACCGGCCGCGCCAGCGCGCATATGCTCGACCAGATCAAGGTGGACTACTACGGGACCATGACGCCCATCAACCAGATGGCGCAGGTGGGCGCTCCTGAACCGCAGTCCATTCTCATTCAGCCCTGGGATCCTTCGATCCTAAAGGAGATTGAGAAGGCGATCCAGGCTTCAGATCTCGGCTTCAATCCCATCTCCGACGGCAAGGTGATCCGTGTTCCTGTTCCGCCCATGACCGAAGAGCGCCGTCGCGACGTGGTGAAGCATTTGAACAAGGTTCTCGAAGAGCACCGAACCGCGATCCGCAACGTGCGCCGCGACGGCAACGACGCATTGAAGAAGCTCGCCAAGGACAAGAAGATCAGCGAAGACGATGAGAAGCGCGCGCTCGAAGAGGTCCAGAAGATGACCGACGAAGAGATTCGCCGGATGGAAGAGCTTTCGCGCAAGAAAGAAATTGAAGTAATGCAAGTCTGACCAGCGCAGGCCCTTGACCTGCCGCTCAAAATCAGCAGACCGCAATGCCCGATGCAAACGGCGTTGCGGTCTTTTGTTTGCATCGCTCTCAATCCTTCCTGCATCCACAGCTTGATGGCGCACAATCTGCGAGATACAATCGCTCTGCTTGAGCGCACGCCGGGCGCACTGGATGCTCTGCTGCGCGGCCTACCCGAAACGTGGACGCACTGCAACGAAGGCGGCGAAACGTTCACGGTCGTCGATGTCGTCGGCCACCTCATCTACGCCGACCGCGTCGACTGGATGCCGCGCGCCCGCATGATTCTCGAGCACGGTGAGAACAAACCCTTCGAGCCATTCGACCGTTGGGGACATGTCGAAGAGTGCCGAGGCAAGAGTCTTCCCCAGCTACTTGAAGAGTTTCGACGCGTGCGCGCCGCGTGTCTCGATGATCTACGAGCGTTGAATCTGCAGCCAAAGCAGCTTGATCTGCGCGGGCGGCATCCGTCTCTAGGTGCGGTCACGCTTTCAAATTTGCTGGCCACGTGGGCTGTGCATGACTTGACGCATTTGCACCAGATCTCGCGGGTCATGGCACATCAGTACCGCGACGAGGTCGGCCCTTTCGGTGCGTTTCTAGGCGTGCTGGAATGCAAAGGCCACGGCGGATGAGCGAGTTCACGGTTCTCAGTTCGAAGCAACCAAGAGGCCAATTGTGAACTACGAACCAAAGTCTGTGAACAGACGCGGAGGTCTACTTCTTCGCCCTCTTGTAAAACGGAATCGGCACCTGCTTCGCCCTCACCGAATTCGCCCGGCACTGGACCAGCACATCGCTTCCGCTGGCGGCCGTGCTTGCCGGCACCAATGCCATCGCAATGTTTGTCCTAAGGAACGGAGCAGGCGAGCCCGAGGTGACGACGCCGATCTGGTTTCCGTCGAGATCGTGCACTGTGTATCCGTCGCGGCCAATGCCGCGGTCAACCATCTCCAGTCCGATGATCCTGCGCTTCGGTCCGCCGCTGGCCTTATCGGCAAGTAATGCATCACGCCCGATGAACTCTCCCTTGTCGAGCTTGAGGAAGCGATCGAGACCCGCTTCGAGTGCGTTAATGTCTTCTGAGATTTCGTGTCCGTAGAGGCTCATGCCGGCTTCAAGACGCAGAGTGTTGCGCGCGCCGAGTCCGCAGGGGCGAATGCCGAACTCCGCGCCGGCTTCCATCAGCGCTTCCCACATCTTCACTGTGGTCGCTTCGTCCGACGGGATGTACACTTCGAATCCGTCTTCGCCGCTGTAGCCAGTC
>NZ_JBARMD010000408.1:0-2271 GCF_049802275.1 Occallatibacter sp.
CGACAACCACTGCGGCCGCAGTTAATAACATGGGGCGGAAGCGAGTGGCCCCTGCATCGATAACTGCATCGGCCAGCGGCATTCCTTCACGAATTCGAAGCTCGATAAAGTCAACAAGGATGATCGAATTGCGCACGATGATACCGGCGCCGGCAATGAAGCCGATCATGGATGTCGCCGTGAAGAATGCGCCCATGACCGCATGCGCGGGCATAATTCCAACCAGGGTAAGCGGAATTGGGGCCATGATGATCAAAGGGACAATAAACGAGCGGAACCATCCAACCACGAGAACATAGATGAGGATGAGCACCGCTGCGAAGGCCAGCCCCATGTCCCTAAAGACCTCTATGGTGATATGCCATTCGCCGTCCCACTTCATTGAGTAGTGATCCGTCGAGTCCGGCATCGATGCGTTGTAGCGCGCCAGCGTGTATCCAGCCGGAAGCTTGAGATAGTCGAGATCCTTGTTCATTTTCATGATGGCGTAGACAGGACTTTCTTCTTGTCCAGCCACGTCTCCCGTGACATAAACTACGCGACGCAGATTCTTGTGATAGATGCTTGGCTCGATTGTCTTTCGTTCGACGATCACTAATTCGCGCAGGGACACCATGCCTCCATCCGCTCCCGGCAGGCGCATGTTTGCCAACCCCTGCTCTGAGGATCGGTCCGCGCGGTCAAGTTCGACGATTGCAGGCACTGGCTCTCGTGCAGCCTGATCGTGAATCAGACCAACCTGGTTTCCTGAGATGGCGAGTGCAAGGGCATGAGCCACGTCGGAGACGGCGATGCCGTGCTGCGCAGCCTTGACCTCATCCACGCGCATGATCAGCCTCGGCTGTGGGTCTTCGACGTACCAGTCAGTGTCTACAACGCCCGGAGTGTGCTGAAAGATCTGCTTGATTTGTTGGGCGACCTGAGTCTGACCAGCCAGATCGGGACCGTAGACTTCGGCTACGAGCGTTTGTACGACGGGCGGCCCCGGTGGGACTTCGCTGACCTGAATCCGCGCGCCATACGCATTCCCGATGGCATCGAGCAAAGGACGAAGCCGCTTTGCAATCGCATGGCTCTGCACACTGCGTTGCTTTGCCGGCAGCAGGTTCACCTGGATGTCGGCTTGATTCGGCTGACGGCGCATGTAGTAATGGCGCACCAGTCCATTGAAGTTATAGGGACCGGACGTTCCTGTGTACGTCTGATAGTTCAGCACATCGGGCTGCCGCGACAACTCTTCACCCAATGCTTGCGCCACCCGTGCCGTCTGCTCGAGCGGTGTGCCGTCGGGCATATTGATGACGACCTGTAACTCGCTCTTGTTGTCGAATGGCAACATCTTCACGCGTACCAAACCAAGAGGGACGAGCGCCACCGAAACAAGAAACAGAATCAGTACTCCGACAAAAAACAGAACACGATTGCGCGAGGATCGAATCAGCGGGGTCATGATGCGCCGATAGAGCCTGGTCCGCCAGTTCTCGGTCTCGGGTTCCAGTATTTTGGCGCCTTCAAGATGCCTGCCAACAAGTCGGAGGGCAGCCCAGGGCGAAACCACAAATGCAACCAGCAGCGAGAAAAGCATGGCTGCTGATGCGCCAACAGGAATTGGCCGCATGTATGGTCCCATCAGTCCGCGAACGAAAGCCATCGGCAGGACAGCGGCGATCACGGCGAAGGTGGCGAGAATCGTGGGATTGCCGACTTCGGCTACTGCTTCCACAGCGACTTCACTCATCGGCCGGCCATGATTCTCCCTGAGCCGGAAATGCCGCACCATGTTCTCGACGACAACAATGGCGTCATCGACAAGAATGCCGATCGAGAAGATCAGCGCGAAGAGCGTTACGCGATTGATGGTGTAACCAAGAAAATAGAAAACTGCCATCGTGAGCGCAAGTGTGACCGGAATGGCCAGCAGCACCACGCCCGACTCCCGCCACCCCAGGAAGAGCGCGACCAGGAGAGTGACCGACAAAGTTGCCAGAAGAAGGTGCTCAAGGAGTTCGTCGGATTTGTTCTTTGCCGTTTCTCCGTAATTCCGCGTCGTGGTTACGGTCACATCGTTCGGTATCGTCACACCCTGCATGCGGCGGACACGCGTGAGAACAGCATTGGCGATATCGGTGGCGTTGGTGCCCTTTCGCTTGGCCACGGTGATGGTCACCGCCGGATACTGGCGTGCTGACGATGCGCTGGAGTTCGCCGTGCCGAAGACAACATAATTCGACGGATCTGCGGCACCATCGACAATCTTCTCGGCCACGTCTC
>NZ_JBARMD010000409.1:0-2060 GCF_049802275.1 Occallatibacter sp.
GTAACGAGGTTGCACCGCCGACCGTTGCGAACCTCCATGACCTCCTCGCCGATGGTCTTGTTCAAGGCCCTGGGCTCATTGGCTAGAATCACGCTGGCGACGTCATGAGCGCGCGTGTGATCGAGACCCGCTACCTTGAGAAATGAGAGGAAACAATTCGCTACAAATCTGGCGTTGAGCGTCGCGACGCATTGCGTTGTCGTCGCGCTGCCCTCCCACTAGCAGGGTGCTGAAAATCTCGATTATGAGATCGATTTTCGTGGTGTTTGCGGGGAAAAAACCGGAGTGATGGTTCGCGATTCGCGTTGCATGGGCGGTATGGGCTGCGGTTTTGCCTCATATTCGGCGCCCCAGACGGACTCATCCCGTCGCGGCGAGCAGCTTGCGAACGCGAATGAGATTGTAGGCGGCAGCAGTGAGGACGAAGAACCATTCCACCAAGCCGCGGCCACGATGCCGGGTCTTGCGCAGACCGCCGACGGTCTTCATCCAGCCAAAGGGTTCCTCGATCCGCTTGCGCTTGATCGTGCTGATGCGATAGCCGGGATGGCGGGTCGTGCGCGCGTCGATCGCGGAGCGGCGGTTGGCATTGTTCTGCGAGACATGCGGCGTGCAGCCGCGTTCACGGCAGCCGGCGACAAAGTCGGCGGTGTCATAGTTCTTGTCGCCGCCCACGGTGCTGCCCGGCCTGGCATTGTCCTCGATCATGTCGAGCGCGGTCGAGCGCTCCGCTGTGCCGTTGGCCTCGGTCAGGCGCGCATCGACGATGAGGCCATTGCGGTTCTCCATCATCAGATGCCCCATGTGGCAGAGCTTGGCCTCCTTGCCGGCGCCTTTGCGGAACAAGCGGGCGTCGGGGTCGGTGGTCGAGAAATGCGTGTCATTCTTGCGTTTCTCGCCATGAAAGTCGCGCTCGGCGTTGCGCCCACCGCTGCCATGATCTTTTCCCGATGGCGGATCGCCGCCGTCCTTCGGCACAAAGCTCTTCATGCTCGCCCAGGCCTCGATCAGGGTGCCGTCGACCGAGAAGTGCTCGCCGGAGAGCAGCTTGCGGACTTGAGGCAGGTTCAACACGCTCGCAAAGAACTTGGCCGCGATATCGCCGTCGAGCAGCCGGTCCCGGTTCTTGCAGAAGACCGTCGCATTCCACACCTGATCATCCGCCGAGAGCCCGACGAACCACCGGAACAACAGATTGTAGTTGAGTTGCTCCATCAACTGCCGTTCCGAGCGCACCGTGTAGAACGCCTGCAGCAGCAGCGCCCGCAACAGCCGCTCTGGCGGGATCGACGGCCGTCCGTCTCGCGCGTAAAGTTTGTTGAAGTCTCGCGACAGTCCGTTCAGCGCCTCATCGATCAGCGTACGGATCGCGCGCAGCGGATGATCGGTCGGGATGCGGCTCTCCAAGCGGACGTAGCTGAAAAGAACTTCCGATCGCTGATCTTCACCGCGCATCGCGTCCCTCAAATCAAAGGAATCAGGCACATGCACAGAATCACACTCCAACCGCCTCGCAAAACGACTTTTTCAGCATCCTGCTAGCGGTCACGCCGGTTCCGGCCTCCGCTTTGCCGTTTGACGATACCGTATTCGGATTCTTTGCCGCGGCCTGCGAACAGGATAATGTTGCATTGACGCTGATCGGCGATTCAGTCGGCAACCGTCTCTCCAAACCGTGGCTCGAAACCATGCTGCGGCGAGCGCGCGACACTGCAAGCCGGGAGGCGTTCAAGGGCTATATGCGCTCCTTCATCAAGGACGACTTCGCCGCCGGTGCCGCCAAGGTCAAAGCGCCAATGCTCGTGCTATATGGCGAATTCGACAATGGCGTCAGCGAGGATCTTGTCAGAAGCGTCTATCCGGCGCTCTACCCCCATGCGAAGATCGAGAAGATCAGCAATTCCGGGCACTATCCGATGCAGGAGACGCCGATCTATTTTGCCACCAGGCTGGAAGCCTTTATTTCTCAGTCAGCCTAGAAAGCAAGCCGAACGCGGCGTGGGATGGCGCATCGCGGGGACGCTAACGCGTCGAGAAGCAACCGATGACGAACCCAGATC
>NZ_JBARMD010000410.1:0-7579 GCF_049802275.1 Occallatibacter sp.
ACGCCGACCTGACCCGCACCTACCTGGCCGCGGAAGCCACGCCTACCGAGGGAAACCAACCTTGACCGATGCCCGCTCAAACCTACCCACGATCGGAGTGTTCGATTCCGGCTTTGGCGGACTCACCGTCCTGCGCGCCCTCATAGCCCTCGCGCCACAGGCACGGTACGCTTTCATCGGAGATACCGCGCGCCTCCCCTACGGCTCCAAGTCCCGCCGCACCATTGCCCGTTATGCCGCTCAGAGCGCGCGTTTCCTGGTCGAAGAGCAAGGCGCGGACTACCTCGTCATCGCCTGCAACACGGCCAGCGCCCTCGCCCTTGATGACATCAAGGAGGCCGTGCCTTCCGTTCCCGTTATTGGTGTCATCGAGCCGGGTGCTGAGGCCGCACATCGGGCGTCGAAGACAAAGGACGTGCTGGTTATCGCCACCGATGCCACCGTGCAGAGCCACGCCTACGCCGCCGCCTGCCAAATCCACGGCCTTCGCGCCCTTGAGAAAGCCTGCCCACTCCTCGTCCCCCTCGTCGAAGAAGGCTGGGTTGCCGCTTCCAGCCTCAATCAACCCCTTGCGGTGCAAGCCGAGCCTGCCACACCGCAGGTTGCCGTGACCGCCGAGGTCGTTCGCATTTACCTGGAAGAACTGAGCGCCGAGGCTGCGGCGCAGGGCCTGAACCCGGACACCCTGGTGCTCGGATGCACCCACTACCCGCTGCTGAAGCCCGTGATCGAGCGCATCCTTCCTGCCGGCACCAGGATCATCGACTCCGCTGAGTCCACCGCCAGCAAACTCGTTATGTATCTCTCGCGCGACCTTGGCGCACCACCCGAACACGCTTCGGCCGACCCGATCCTCCGATTCTTCGCCACCGATTCCGTCGAAAAATTCGAGCGCCTCGGCTCGCGCTTTCTCGGCCGCCCCGTAGGCAACGTGCAACTCGTCGACCTCGGCGGCTAGCAAGTTTTAACCAGCGCAAGACGCGGCACACAGGCTTGATATCCTAGATAGGCTTCGAATACATGCGGGTTTGTATGAGGCGTGACTTCAGTCATGCCGAAAGACGGCTTTAAGAAAGAGGGGCCTGAGCCCCTGTCGCACCGGAGGAACAGGAAAAGCATGATCAATCTGGCAGGCAAAACGGCAGTGGTCTTCGGGCTGGCCAACAAGCGTTCCATCGCCTGGGGCATCGCCCAAAAACTCTCCGCGGCCGGAGCCACCCTGGCTATCTGCTACCAGAATGAGCGCATGAAGCTCGAGGCCGAAGACCTCATCAGGGAACTCCCCGGCGCTTCCGGTTTCCAATGCGACGTCTCCAGCGACACCGAGATCGAGACGCTCTTCGCCGCCCTGAAGGAAAAATACGGCAAGCTCGACACCGTCGTCCATGCAATCGCATTTGCGCCCGCAGCTGATCTGCGCGGCGAATTCATTAATACGAGCCGTGAAGGTTTTCGTGTCGCCCTCGAGGTCAGCGTCTACTCGCTCATCGCCGTCAGCCGCGCTGCCGCACCGCTCATGACGGACGGTGGCAGCATCATGACGATGAGCTATTTCGCTGCCGAAAAAGTAGTGCCTAACTACAACGTTATGGCCGTCGCCAAGTCCGGACTCGAATGCACCATGCGCTACCTCGCCTCAAATCTGGGCTCCAGCAACATCCGGGTTAACGCTATCTCAGCCGGCCCCATCAAGACGCTGGCAGCCCGCGGCGTCGGCGACCTCAGCGAGATGATGCGGGCACACGCCGAACGTGCCCCGCTCCACCGCAACGTAGACCAGCTCGAAGTCGGCGGCGTCGCTTTGTTCCTCGCCAGCGACCTCTCCAGCGCCGTCACCGGCGAAACCCTCTACGTAGACTGCGGCTACAACATCATGGGTTTTTAAAAAAGCTTTCCTCTGCTTCGTTTCAGTCCTGCCACCAACTCCGGCCACAGTTTCACAGAAACTGTGAAGCTGTGGGATTTCCGCGGATGATCGATTGATACTGCCCAGTTTACGAACCGGCGCAGGTGGGCTTCACAGTTTCACAGGGGGAGGGGGGAGGGGGTGGGGGGGTGGTATGGACCGGGGACGTGTCTGACATTTTAAACCGGGGAGAATGCTGACACTTCAACTGTGTGCTGCATTTGGATTGCCGCGCCGTTCTTCGAGGAGTGGGGAGTGGACTGCGGAGAGAGACACATTGCAGCGGGCATCCCAGAGTCGGACCTTGAAATGTACCTCCCGGGAATCAACGGTGGCGTTGCGTGTGAGCATGAAAACACCTATGAATCTGATTGTGCGCCGAACGGGGAGAATTGCATGCAAAACGCGCATGTTCTTTCCGCGTTTGGATTGTGGAGGTTGGAGGGAGGGGCGGCGATAGCCCACTTGACAGAACCTTGAGGTGAACCCCTTGGGTGAGACAGTTTGTGTTTTGACAGATTGGGGTTTGCTGGATGATTGTGTTCATTTTGTTGGTTCGACCGCTGACCGGCTCTGTCGTGATCAGTGCGCTCGCATCGCGTTTGCGAACGTGCCCGAATATCGGAACATCGGGAGCGGGCGAAGCTCAGAATATCCGAAGCCGATCGCCACAATATGCAAAGATGATTCATCTCATCAATCCCATTGTTGTGCGTTTTTCTGACTGAAAAAGGGGAACGAAGCGAGTGTATATACACACAACCGCATCCTGGCCCACGCGTGAAGATCGCCGGGCTGCGCTGATCTGGCTCGCCATCTTCTGGATCTTCGTGGGCGTCGGCTTCGGCTTCGATTTGCACAACTACCTTCGGGAGCAGCCGCCCGTACCCAAGATCGTCCACGTACATGCCGTCGCGACCACGCTCTGGCTGCTCACTGCCACCGCGCTTGTGCTCATGGTCGAAACCGGCAACGTCCGCTTCCACCGTCGCTTCGGCTGGTTTGCGGCCGGCTACGCCGCTCTCATCTTTGTGATCGCTCCCTGGTCTGAACTCAGTTGGCAGGCCTTGAACCTGCAGACTCCCGGAGCTCTGCCTCCTGAGTTCCTGTCCATCGCCTTCAGCGGAGTCATCTGCATGGCCGTGCTGCTGCCCTGGGGCATCCTCATGCGCCGCAACTCCGCCGCCCATCGGCGCGTGCTCATTCTGGCCACCATCTGCATCAGCGATGCGGGCTTTTCCCGGATGGTCAGCCTCTTTCTGCCTGCACCAACTACCTTTCTCGGCACCTACCTGTTTTACGAGGGCGGCAATCTGCTGCTCATCCTTCTCATGTTTCTCTGGGACTGGAAACGCAACCGGATCATGAAACAGTTTCTATGGGGAGCCTTCCTCGTCATCGCTATGGGCCTGTCGGCGACGGGGCTCTACTTCAACGAGACATGGAAGTCGATCACGCGCTCGTGGCTCGAGAGCTGGGCGCGGAACATGCTGTAAAGCCAGGTGTCTTGATGCGAATGTTCGTTCGCTGTGCTCAGGATGAGAGCAGCTTTGGCAAGCGAAGGTCGTGTTTTATAGCGAAATTCCCGGATGGTGGGCCATTCGGGAGGGACTCAAGCGGCGGAGCCGCACCTGCGGCTCCGCGCGCGGCTATCGTTCTACTTCGCCGCCGGTGCCAGCGCCCCTTTTAGCGTCACTTCGCCGCTTACCGTCTTGGGATCGACGGTAATCTCCTTCAGCTTCGCCTCCACATCCGCGGGCACGTCTTTCTGATCGCGCCCGCCAAGATATTTCGGCAGGAATTGCTCCATCGCCGTCACGAGCGCGAGGTTATTAATCGGCCGCGCAAACCCATGGCCTTCATCCGGCGCAACCAGGTACTCGACCGGCTTCCCGTTATCGCGCACAGCCGCCACAATCTGGTTGCTCTCGCGAATATTCACGCGTGGATCGTTCTTCCCCTGCACTACCATCAGCGGGGTTACGATGTCTTTCGCCTTGGTCAGAGGTGATTCCGCAATCAGAAGCGCCTTGCCCGCAGGCGTCGTGGGGTCGGCCATGCGCGCGTACATCTGCTTGCGTCCCGCCTCCCAGTACGGCGGAATCGCATCCAGCAGAGTAATGAGATTCGAGGGCGCTACATACGCCACCGCTGCTGCATACACATCCGGCGTGAACGCTACACCCGCGAGCGTTGCGTATCCGCCGTAAGAGCCGCCAAAGATGCCGACGCGCTTCGCATCGACGGTACCGTCGGCCACCAGAGCCTTGACGCCCCAGGTCAGGTCGTCCTGCATCTTGCGTCCCCACTCACCATTCCCGGCATTCAGAAACTTCTTGCCGTACCCGGTTGACCCGCGGAAATTCGGCTGCAGCACCGCGTACCCACGATTGGAAAGGAACTGCGCAAACGTGTCATAGCCCCAGTAATCCCGCGCCCAGGGACCGCCATGCGGAAACACCACCAGCGGCAGATCCTTCCCCGGCAACCCCTTGGGTAGTGTGAGGTAGGCGCGAATTTCCAGCCCGTCCGACGACTTGAACTTGTACGCCTTCCGCTCCGATAGCGATTCGCGCGGCAGTTCCTCACGAATCTTATATTGCAAATCCAGCGTCTTCGCCTTGCGATTCCACAGGTAGGTTTCGCCGGGCTCCGTGTCGCTGGTCGCGCTCACAATCCAGATATTCTCGTCCTTCGAACGAGCGCCGAAATTGATCTCCTTGCCCGGAAGCTTCGACTGCAGCCACTGATACTCCTTCTCGAATTCCTTGTCTTTGAAGTACAGGCGCGACCGGTCGTCCTCATATCGCGTGAAATAGACGTGGTAGTCCACATCCGACTGCGTCAACCCTTCGACGTCCACGCGGTTCTCTGGATCGCTCTCATACTTCCTGGTGCTCCCCGTCGATGGATCGAGCATTTCGATTTCCGTCAGGTCCACATCGCCCTTGTTGGTGATCAGATAGGCCTGCTTGTTGCTGGCGTCGAAATCCGCCACACCGCAAGACTCCAAAACAGAACAGCTGTAAATCTGCTTGAATCCTTCCCCGTCCACCCGCAGGATTTCCGTGTCACCCGCCTGGTTGGTCCGCTCTGCCAGCTTCAGGTTTCCATCGTGATCAAAATCCCACCCGGCAATCTGCTCCGTGTTTTTCTTGAGGAGCTTTTTCTCGCCGGTCGAAATCGAAAGCTCGTAGAGGTCATGCCACTTCGGATCGCGATCATTCAACCCGATGTACAGTGTGTCGGGCTTCGCTTTCGGTGTCGCATAGATCTCGGTGCGTACGCCCTTGTAATTCGTGAGCGCGCGCGTGGGCGGCACGCCCGTCGCTGGATCGGCCGGCTGCCTCGGATCGATAGCATAGACATTGAAGTTCTCGTCGCCGCCCGCGTCTTGCGCATACAAAATGTATTTGGAATCGCGGCTCCAGAAATATTGCCGCACTGGCCGCGTCGTTTCCTTGCTCATCGGCCTCGCCGCGCTGAAAGGCTCACTCGCCTTTTTCACCCAGATATTCCGCGTCCCTTTGTAAGGCTTCAGAAAAGAGAGATATTGCCCGTCTGGCGAAATCTGTGCCCCGGCAATCTGGATCTCGCCGAAAAACAAGGCTCGATCGATGATCGGCGGCTGCTGAGCGATGGCTGGAACCGCGGTAAACGTGCACGCAAATGCCATAACTGCAAAGGGGATTTTTCTCATTGGACCGCCTCCGGTATCGTTTCAGATGCCTTTGCAGCTTACTCCGGGAGAGCCCCGTTTCGGAAGCATCTTGTGACCTGTCGCGTCCCTGCGCCGCTTTACGCCTGCCGAGCCATCGCAAGGTCCACGATCTCTGCGATCATCTGGGTATAGGACAGACCGGATTTCTTCGCGGCCATGGCAAATTCCTGTCCGCTTGAGAGCCATGGGTTGGGATTCGCTTCGATGACATAAACCTCGCCCTTGTTCGAAACGCGCATGTCGATGCGGCCATAGTCGCGAAGCTTGACGGCGCGATAAGCCTTGATCGCCGTCTCGGTGAGTTTGTTCGCGATTTCCTCATCCAGGTCTTCGGCGATCACCGATTTCGTCAGCTTATAGGCTTCAGTGTCTTTCTCGAATTTCACGTCCTGGCTGGCGATTTTGGGCATTCCCTTAGGAAGCTTCGACAGGTCAAGTTCCACCAGCGGAAGCGCATGCGCACTCTCGTAATTGCCGAGGATGGAGGCGTAGATTTCGCGTCCTTCGATGTACTCTTCGATCAACGCAGGAGAATCGAATTCGGTTTGTATATAGGAGACGCGCTCCATCAACTCCTTCACGCTGGTGACCACCGCAGCCGCGTCGATGCCGATGGATCCATCTTCTGAAGTGGGCTTCACGATCAGCGGAAATGAGATGTCGTGTGCGTGGTCGATGTGGCCGCGATAAGCTGTCGCGAAGTAAGGCGAGCGAATCCCGTAAAAAGCGAACATCTTCTTGGCAATCGATTTGTCCTGCGCAAGAATGTGCGCGTGCGGTCCCGCGCCGGTATAGGGGATCTCGAGCAGATCGAGAAATGCGGTGACGTGCATCTCCTTGGTGTCATCCCCTGAATACGATTCCGTGAGGTTGAAAATGAGATCGGCGCCACACTTGGCGAGTCCGAGCAGGGATTGGGGCCGGCCGTTGAGCACGTAATACGACGGCTCATGGCCGAGCTTCTCCAGCGCTTCGAAGATCTCTTCGCGGTCGTGCTTTACCGGCTTCTTCTTGCGTTTCTTTTGCCCCTTGCGTTTGCGCGGCGGAGGAGCTTCTTCCTCGACTTCAACGGGTTCTTCTTCCCACAAATCGTACAGTACGGTGACTTTCAATTTTCCAGCCATACGGCCTCCAATCGGAGTGACGGCAACTGCCGGCACGCCTCAGGAATGAATGAACTTTCCTCGGATCAGATAATTCATCGCGAGCGCAGTTGTGTACACAGTGAACTCCGTAAGGTACTCAGTCTCGCGTCGAACATCTACGCGCAGGCCCAGTTCCTCAACACGTTTGCAGATGGCTTCGACGAGTCCGTTAATGATCGGACGTTGCACGCCGCTCCAGTACGCGACCTTGTCGACAATCGCTTTGCGATGCTGGCTCAACATCTCATGCGCGGGTCGCACGCCTGTACGTCGCTTGGGCGAGACATTAAAGATGTCCGCAAGGTCAGTATCGAGCGCGAGTTCCTCCACCGGAATCTCTTCCGGCAGGCTCAAGCGATAGAACTCGCCCACCGTCGATTCCATCTCATCCACGGTGATGTCGGTGCGCCCGCGACGCCTGGGCGGTTCGACATCTCCCACTTTGCGCGCCACGCGATCCACATATTGCAGCTTGGCCAGCGCACCCCAACCCTGGTAGCGCTTCCTCCATTGCGAACGCGGCGTCAGCCACACTGCAAATGTTTCGGCAAAGTCTTCGTCGGGATGCTTCTGCGCGTACCAACCGGCCATGTGGCGAACGTACTTCCGCGAGAAGGGGATGGGACGGTAATTATCGCGATAGGCGCGTCGAAACGGACCGAAGATGTTGCGCCACTCTGCTGATTTGTAGAGCTGGTAGGCGTAATTGAATGCGTGCCCGGCCTCATGCCGCATATACATCATGATCTCGCGAGCATCTTCCAGGTCGTTCATGTCGCGCTCAAGCTGCGCCAGGTCAGGGTTGGC
>NZ_JBARMD010000411.1:0-1578 GCF_049802275.1 Occallatibacter sp.
TTGTTGCGGACCTCTGTTGCCTCGACCACCGTGTAGCGCCGCTTTCCCGAATCGAAAGCCAGGTTTGCTTCCACCACGCCATCGTTGCCCTTTGAGAACGTCTCTGTAAGCGCCGCCGGGCCCATCACAATCTTTTCGTCTTTCGGCAACTCCTTCGCCACAAATCCTGCCGGTGGAACAATTTTGTACCTCCACTCCGCGGTGAAGGGCTGATCCAATTCCCAATCCGCGGTGCGCGGCTTCTTCGGCTTATCCTGATCCTCCTTCTTTTTATCCGTGTCTTCTTTGCGCTTCAAATCTTCGGGCAACTGCTGGAACAGTGCATCGACCCGAATTGCCACAACCGCACTGTCCAGATCGGTATAGCCGCGATGCGCCTTGTCGCATTGCAGTGTCAGTTCAAATTGTGTCGATAAATCTCCGGGATCGCTTCGCTCCACGCTGGTGAGTTTGTCGGCGATATACTGCGCCTTGACGTAGGCTGTCAGTCCGTCGCGCGTATCCTTGTCCGGCTTATCCGCGTAGAACGCGCGGTAGTGCGACTCGAACACGCCGCTTGGCTGGGTCTTCTCGATGACCGCCGCAGGCCCGTTGTCGCTGAGTCGAATTTCCCGCATTTCCAGCAGCACATTCTCCCGCGATGTCGACTCGGGGGTCATGGTCAGCGCAGTGCTTTCGGGCCGGGCAATCAGAGCATGTCTTCCCTGATCGTTGATCGGCAACTGTCCCAGCCGCGCATATTGATCCGTCGCATCAATCCACAGATCCGCGTCGCCAGGGTGAAGTCCCGGAATTCCCGGCACATAAACAATTGCGTGATCGAACAATCCCATGCCCGGCAACTCCGCAGGAACATCGAGCCGCGAGCCAGCATTCAGCATCGCCACATACGAAGGAATTCCGGCGGCGCGCAACATCGCCACCAGCAGCGTGGCCTTGTCTTTGCAGTCTCCATATTTCAGCGCCAGGGTTTCGGCAGGATCATGCGGCACAATCGCCGCCTCACCAAATTCGATTCCCGTGTAGCGCACCTCGCGATCGACATAATCGAGAATTGCAGCTTCCTTCTCGGCCCGCGTAGATTTTCCGGCAACCAGCCCATCGACAATGGATTGCACCGAATCTGGTTTTGCCTTGCTGTCCACAATCTTCGAATACTCGGTTGCCATCGCCTGCCACGATGCGCCCGTAGAATAGTCGATCTCGGGAAAGAGATACGCATCCGAGGGCAGATTCGATTCGTGCGCTTCGACGCCCTCCAGAGATCCGATCTCATACGTGATCGTCACTCGCCCATTCGCCTCAACGCGCTTCGGCGTCACACCAGGCAAAAGACGCGCTTCAATCCGCAGCGGTAACGACGAGGGCGCTTCGAAGACTGCGCTGCTGTGCGCCACCGGCACCTGCTCATGTCCGAAGAAGGCGCGCCCCACGCGTCCGGGCGCAAAGAACGGCTCAGTCTCCCGCTCGAGGAACTCCTCCTCCACCACCACGCCCTGCGCAATCGCAGGCAAGGGGGCGCTCAGCCGCTTGCCATCGCTGTATGTCTTGTAGTCGCCGCCGCGTGCCGGTTCCTCA
>NZ_JBARMD010000412.1:0-13923 GCF_049802275.1 Occallatibacter sp.
AAGTGAAGTTAGCATCGGGGTTGGCAAACTGCGGATGATTCAATGCGTTAAAGAACTCGGCCCGAAATTGGAGACTGCCGCTCCCAATAGGCCATCGGAGCCCTACCGTTTTTGATAATGCGAAATCCAGGTTCGCTTGTCCGGGACCATCTACAATTCCGGTCGCACTATTCCCAAAGCCGGTAGCGATGCCATCCGAGCCAATGATTGGCGGGCTCACAAAACAGGAAGTCTTAAAATAGTTGCTCAGTTTGGACTCCACCGCGCCCGCCCTCACAAGCTGGCTCTTCGAGCAGGCGCCGCTCAATTGCGCCCGGTCTTCGTTAATTCCAAAAGCGTTGTTGGTATTGGTGTCTGCGATGGTGAGAGCGCTGCCGGATTGAATCGTAACTACTGCGGCAACGGCCCACCCTCCCAGAACCGTCTGTTCGTATCCATCTGACGGGCTGGGGAGACTCCATGTTCCGCTGAAGACCAATCGATGAGTGCGGTCAAAGCTGGCTCTCCCCCATCGCTGACGGGGAGAGTTTTGATCTCCCAGCGTCAAGGCATTTCCAGATGAAGTTGAGTTAATGTCGGAGCCATCAGAATCCAATACCTTGGCAAAGGTGTAGGAAGCGAGGAATTGGATCCCGTGGTTTAACTGCTTCGTCAGACTGGCCTCAAGCCCGTTGTACGAGGAGCTGCCTTCGGATTCCATCTCCTGAAGCGAGTCTGGAGGTACCCCGCGAATGGGGACTCGCAGTGAAATATTCGCAAAGGTATTTGTGGTCACCCCCCTGATTGGCTGGTTCGCGGAAGCTGACAGAGCTTGATTCAGAGATCGTTGACGCACCAGGTGTGTGCCGTGCGTGCCAACGTATCCAATTTCCAGGAGCCATCCCATTCGTAGCTCGTCCTGAAGATTCAATGAATACTGCTGAATCAAGGCGGGCCTAAAGTCCGGAGCGACGGAATAAATAGTAGTGGCAGACGTCGGAGAGTACGCGGGGAAGAAAGGAAATGACTCCGGAGTCGGAAACGGCTGTTGGAAGGGCGCTTGCAACGTCGCATTAGCGTTCGCTTCCCCGGTATTTATGCGGAACACCGAAAATGGGGCGCCGAAGACATTTTGATAAAAAGCTTGGCCGGTGGGCCGTGAATAATACATTCCATATCCCCCTCTGAGTGCTAATTGGCTTGTGTCGGGCAAGAACTGCCACGCAAATCCAAGTCGCGGAGCGATTGTGTCTTGTCCGTCGCCATAGGTTCCGAAGGCATTACTCGCACGCAGAACACCAGGAGGGAGAACACCCGAAAAGTTGGAAGCCACTATGTAACCCGCCATACTTCCAACTGCTGGAGGGTTGGGATCAGCTTTGCTGAAGTCGAAACTCGCGTTTCTACCCAGATTGTCGGCAAATTGACCGAGGTGCTCGTAGCGAAGGCCGACGTTCACGGTGAGGGACTTAGCAGCTCTGAAATTGTCCTGCGCAAAGCCTGCGCCTTCCCAAACTCCGTATTCCCGTTGCGTAAGGCCGAAGTCATCGGCGGAGGCAAAGACATTGCTGAAATCTGTACCGTTATTTTCAGCGCTGAGGCCAAGTAGAAAATCCGGCCAGCTTAGAAACCGCAGGAACGAGCCAAGGCCAACGAGATTGACATCGTCCAGCAGACGAGTGACCGATCCGCCCAATCGGACCGTGTGGTTCCCGTGAACGAAGCTAAGGTCATCATTGAACTCAAAACTGTTTTGGGTGATCGTTCGCGGAAACCCGGAGGCCATGCTTACCGAACCGACAATACTCAAGCTAGGGAGCTCGTTGTTGTAACTCATAACTCCCTCGGCAACGCCCACATCTGACCAACTAAACGGGGTCCTGGCCTCTGTACTTGCTCTCGTCCTGACATATCCCAGTCGAGCTTCGTTGAGCCATGTGTTTGTGAAGGTATAAGTGTGGGCGGCCGAGAACACAATAAAGCCAGAATCGCCGGGACTAGGAAACCCCGGGATGTTGCCGGCCGGATTAAGACCATTACCTGGAAAAGTGACGGTCTCGTCATCATCCGCGAGGAAAAAGTGGATAGCGATCTTACTCTTCGGCTGAGCAAGGTACTCAACATTCGCCAAGAACTGGTCGTCGCTGAAATTGCAGGGGGCCGAGATGGCCGAAAACCCCTGTTGCACTAGAGGCTTCGTCGGGTCGACCGTCTGCGGCGTTGGGATCAGGAAAGATCCGTCAGGAAGTTTGAAATTCAAGAGGGATAGAGCGACGGGATTAATGTTTGAGCCATCCGATCGGATCGCCGTACCTCCGTGCATGCCGGTCATCCCGGCAAACATTTGGCCGAGGCCAGTGGGAGTACGGTCACTGGTTAGCGGCGGCTCAGTAAGGCTCGCGGTGCAAGCGGTTCTGGATTGGCCGGCAGCGATACCGTTCATCTGGCGCGTTCCCTGGTAGGAACCAAAGAAGAACATTCTCTCCTTTTTTATCGGCCCTCCTAGCGCGAACCCGGACTGGGTTTGGCTGAGAACGGGGCGTCGTTGGCCTGTTCGATTCAGAAAGAAGTCGTTAGCGTTGAGAAACTCATTGCGCAGGAACTCGAAAGCGGACCCATGGAAACTTTGGCCGCCAGTTTTCGTAATCAGAGTGACATTCGCACCTCCATAGCGCCCGTACGCCGCGTCATAGAGTCCTGTCTGGACCTTGAACTCCTGTATGCTGTCGGGGTTGGGGATCGGAATTCCACCACTGCCCGCTGCGCTCCCCTGTACGTCACTCACGCTAATTCCGTCCAACTGGAAATTGTTGTCATATGAGCGCGCACCGTGCACAAAAATTCCATCGTTGGACGCGGCAATTTGCGACAGAGCGGTTCCGCCGAGGCCAAGTTCCCCCGCGTTGTAAACTCCGGCTGATACACCGGGCGAGAGACTTACGAGTTGGGCAAAGTTCCGCGTGACTAGCGGCAAGCCACTGACTGCGGTCTCGTTCACCACTCTTCCCAATGTCGAAGAGTCGAACTGGACCATCAACGGCCCCGATGACACCTGTACGTGCTCAAGACGCGTCGCGACACGAAGATGCAGGTCGAGCCGCAATGTCTCGGTTATAGAGATGTTTATCTCGGGCAGGCTCACTGGTTCGAAGTCTGCCTTGCTCGCATGAAGCGCATACTTGCCAGGCGGCATTAGCAGGAATATGAATCTTCCATTCGCGTCTGACGTCGCCGACTTGCTCTCACCGCCTCCTTCTCCAGTGAGATCAACAACCACACCGGAGAGAAGCGCTCCAGAGGAATCAAGCGTGACGCCATCGATGGCGCCGGTTGACGCTGTCTGACCGAAGGCGTGCCCCAAAGAGGCCATTCCAATGGCACACACGGAAAGCCAGGCCAACCATGGAGGAGGGCGCAGCGAATGCGATGATTTGGACCAAATGAGCACCGAAAACCCTTCTGAGGAGGGATGATTTCCGGTCCAGCGAATAGAAATGACGAGGCTAACTCGATGCCGCTAACTCACACCGAAGATCGCCGAAACATGTTAGGCTGTTGTGCGCCTTGTGACAAGCCGTCACCGGCTGCACTCACTCTTTCAATGTAAGCCAACTATCCGCCACTGTAAGTTTTGACAGTTTCGGGTTGCGCCGCTCCAACGAGGATCGCTGAAGCCTGTAAGTTCTGACAGATGTCGAATTACTCATTTGTGAGGGAGACTAATCCGGATGTCTTCTGACTTGAGAAGCCGATCTCCCGGGCACCAGCCTGGTCGATACGCCAGCGTGATTGCAGGCTTCTCTCGTTCCCTGGTTGGATTGTCAACGCTGAGAAGTCTTTTGTCTGGTGGGCAAAGAGCACAACCACCTCCCCGGGGAAGACCTGAACTTTGGGCTTCGAGGAAGCTCATACTTGTACTGCTGGGAACCTTATTTCTCTTTCCGTTCCCTGCCACAACCCAAATCAGGGAAGTCCGGCGCGTGCTTATTCTCAACGAGCTAGGGCTTTGGTCACCCGGCGTTGCTGCCATCAACAAAGAGATTTTTTCTGCATTAGAGAAGTCACCCTACCAGATCGAGTTCTACAGCGAGGATCTGGACTCAAGCCTTTTCCCAGATGAAGCCACCCAGCGCGAGTTTTTTGAATGGTATCTCCATAAGTATCGAGATCGTAAGCCCGATTTGATCATTGCGGTTGGGCCATCCCCCATCAAACTAATGTCCGACTCTCACGAGTTGTTGTCTCCAGGAACACCCATTGTTTTCTGGGGAAGTACGGAAGAGTTTGCAGAGCCACCAAAGCTTGACTCTCACTTCACCGGCGTTTGGGGAATCGCACGCCCGGGCCGGACCTTGGAAGCGGCGCTGCGACTAGCGCCTAATACCAAGCACGTAGTTGTAGTGGGTGGCGTGGCGCCATATGACCGCTATCTCGAAGGTCTGGTTAAGCAAAGGTTTCGGAGTTACGGATCGACACTGGACTTCACCTATCTCACTGATCTGGCGATGCCCGAGCTCCTCGAACGATTGAAGCACTTGCCGAGCAATACGATCGTCTATCACACCTCGATCATGGAGGACACTGCAGGAAAGCACTTCATCGATGCACTTCAATCGGTTCCGCTGGTGACCAGCTCGGCAAACGCACCAGTCTTTTCTGTGGACGATGTGGATGTGGGCACGGGGGCAGTCGGGGGCGATGTATTCAGCTACTCCCTCGCGGGCCAGGTGGTTGGCAGTATGGCTGTCAGGATCCTCAACGGGGAGAGGCCGCAGGATATCCCGATCATTCGAGGCTCCAACATCTACATGTTCGATTGGCGCGCCGTGAAACGCTGGGGCCTCAAAGCGAGCGAGATTCCCCCTGGCAGCATTATCCTCAACCGTGAGCCGACTGCCTGGGAACTTTACAAGTGGTACATCCTTGGCGGCATTGTTCTGATTCTTTTGGAGACGCTGCTGATTGGTGCCCTGCTCTGGCAGCGGATGAGAAGACGAACAGCAGAAAATGAGTTGAGAATCAGTAACGACCGGCTTCATCGCGCGGTGGAGGCCGGAAAATGTGTCGGATGGGACTGGGACAAGAACACTGGGCGCAACCATTGTTTCGGCGATCTGCAGACGGTATTCGGAATCGAATCGGATTCCTATGCCGAGCAGGCTGAGGACTTTCGCCGCTTGGTATTTCCGGAAGATCTGGAACTTGTCGAGCAGGCAATCATGGATGCCGAACGAGACCGGAAACCGTACGACGCAGAATTTCGCGTTGTTCGCGCAGACGGAGCCGTGCACTGGGTCTCTGCCAGGGGGAAATTCGATGGCGCAGGTAATGGCGATCTTCGAATGTTCGGCATGGCGGCGGACGTCACTGATCTCAAGAAAGCTGAAGAAGCGCGCCGACAGAAAGAAGCAGAGCTTGAGAAAACCCAGAAGCTGGCCAAAGTAGGGGGTTGGCGATGGGATCCGGAAACTGATTCGGTTTCCTGGTCTGAGGAGCTCTATCGCATCGCCGGTCTCGATCCTACTCAGCCCGCGCCCAGCTACAAGGAACATCCAAAGCTATACACGACCGAAAGTTGGGAACGGCTGAGTCGTGCTGTAGAGGAATCGTTGCGAACCGGAAGCGAATACAAGCTCGATCTTGAGATGACTCGTCCTGACGGCACAACGCGATGGGTGATCGGGCGAGGCGAGGCGATCAGCGATGACAACGGTCGCATCGTGCAACTTCATGGCATGGTACAGGACATCACTGACCGCAAGAGGGCGGAACAGGAATTACAGGCAAGCGAGGAACGGCTGGCGGGCATCGTGGGGTCCGCGATGGATGCGATCATCGCGGTCGACGAGGAGCGACGGATCGTGTTGTTCAACGCGGCCGCGGAGAAGATATTTGGCTGCGCCCAGGATGAAGCGGTTGGAACTCTCATCGATCGCTTTATTCCCGAACGCTTCCGCTCGGAACACGGAGCATACATGCGCCGCTTCGCGGAGTTTGGATCCGCCAGTCGCGCCATGGGAACGTCGTCCGCTCTCTGGGCAATCCGCTCGAACGGTCACGAATTTCCCATGGAAGCATCGATAGCCCGCATCGAATCCCAGGGGAGGGGCTTGTTTACAGTCACCATTCGTGACATCACCGAGCGGCGTCGTGCCGAGGAAGCGATACGCGAAAGCGAGCAGCGCTTCCGCCTAGTCGCAAACACCGCACCTGTAATGATTTGGATGTCGGACATTGGCAAGCTTTTCAACTACTTCAATCAGCCGTGGCTCGAATTCACCGGTTGCTCCTCAGAGGCGGAGCTTCGCAAAAGCTGGGCAAAGATGGTGCATCCGGAGGACCTTGATGCGTACCTGGATATCTACCGGACAGCGTTCGTCCGGCGCGAATCGTTCCGGCTGGAGTACCGGGTGCGGAGACACGACGGAGAATATCGCTGGATTCTCGATCATGGCGTGCCAAGATTTGATTCGGACGGCACATTCGCCGGCTACATAGGATCTTGCATTGACGTCACTGTTCGCAAGCTGGCCGATGACGCTTTGGCGACCGTTGGGCGGAGATTGATTGAAGCTCATGAGGAAGAGCGAACGTGGATTGCGAGAGAGCTACACGACGATATCATTCAGCGACTCGCCGTGTTGGCCTATCAATTGGATCAATGGGGAACCGAGGATTCCTCAAACTCACCTCTTCCGGGTCACCTTCTCGACCTTCAGGAGCAGATTGCCGGGATTGCCGCAGACACGCAAACCATCTCACATCGCTTGCATTCTTCCAGACTCGATTTTTTGGGCCTGGCCATTGCGGCCAGAAGCTACTGCAAGGAACTCTCCGAGAAAGCTAAAGTGGAGATCGACTTCAACAATGCGGACATGCCATCCACTCTCCCGAAGGAAGTCTCGCTTTGCTTGTTCCGGGTTATGCAGGAAGCGCTGCAGAACGCTGTCAAGCACAGTGGCGTTCAGACCTTTAAGGTGGAACTGAGCGGCACGCCAGATTCCGTTGAATTGAAGGTGGCGGATTCAGGACGTGGTTTTGAAGGGCAAGAGGCGCTCTCGTGTAGAGGTCTCGGATTGGTCAGCATGCGCGAAAGACTTCAAATCGTACACGGCGAATTGAAGGTCCAATCGAAACCCGGGGCGGGAACCACGATTTATGCTCGCGTTCCATTGAAAACGCCTGAGAATCACGTAACGGCGAGTTCCGAGAATCAAAGCCAGGTTTTGAAAGAGCTCTGACGGAATGGCTCTGGCCTTCCGCCAAATCCGAGACGAAAGAGCATGAATCCCCAGTGACGGCCTTGACGACCCGGTAGTTGATTGTGCCAGGGATTCAAACCCAGTTGTACCCTAAAAACTGATCGCGCCTGCTATCTGCACGGAGTATCCCTGGAAGCCTGCCCTGTTCGCGAATTCTTTAAAGAATTTGAAACCCAGGTTCACTTTTCGTTGTGGGAGCAGGACGTTTGACGCGAAGCCCAGCGCGTTGACCCTGTAATGCGCGGCTGCCTGCGCAGGAGTGATTGTTGGTCCTGTCTTGTCCGTCGTTTGCCACTGCTCGTACCCGACGAGCCCGAGTTGCAGGAGTAAGTCCTTTTGCAGAGTGAGATTTTGCGTGACAGAGTAATCGAGGTCAAGGGTTTGCCCGGGATGGATCTGAGTGCCCTCCTGGGTGGTATGAAATTCGTACATCTGAAAGGCAGAGAGCGCGGTCCTTTTCTTCTCCCCCAGATAAAAGGTCTGGCCTACCGCCACGACTGGAGTCCAATAACCAGAACCAACGTTGTCGTTTGCGCCCGCGACGAATCTTCCGGTGGGTGCAAGGAACCCGCAGATTGCTCGAATGTCAGCCCTCTTCTTCTGCCAGCCAAGAATAAGCGGTTGATAGTAGGAATCAGCGAAACCGCCACCACCGCTAACTGCGCCCTCAGTATCCGAACTGAGCGAGTTATTTGCAATGGGTAGTGTGGCCGAAACCGATATCTTTGCGCCGCCCAGCGCTTCGATCTGGTTCTTGCTCACCCAGACAAAACTGTTGAGATCCATCAGGACCGAGTTTTCTCCGGTAGCCAGGACTTCTCCATTCGTACCCCTCAGTTGATCCCGACTGTAAATTATGAAGAGATTCGAATATGTAAGTCCAGATTGGGGAGTAACACCGGAGTTGGTAGCGCTCATGCCCAGTGGATACACGCCCCTAACCTGTGCCGCAGTGGGCGACACAAACGCGAAAGCTGCCGCGACGAAACCAAGCGAAATCTTCCGAACAAGAATGAAAGTTTTTCTCACTGAAAATCTCAAGTTCGCTGACTTGCTGATTAAGCCTTCTCACTGGTTCGGGAGCGGCGCTGTTCCGCGCTGAACTCCGCGGTGCAGAGACGGTTGTTCCTGCAAGTGACGTGATGACGGACTCAGCCATTGGTGATGGGCAAACTCGGCGAAACATCGCAGCGAAACAAACTCGCCAGTGCGCCGGTGACTGCAGTGACCCGCGATCATAGCTGGGCAAGGTTCTTCCAGAACCGCTCCAGGCTATCTGTCCCGCCAAACAAAGTTGTGAAGATCGTGGAGTCGGCGAGCAGGATGTTGCCGGCGCGTTCACCTCCGGGGGGCAACCAGATGCAAGTGTTGAATTCGGTATTGCCGGCCGCTGTGAATGGATGCGGTCTTTCGAGATCGATCGGCTGACGTGCCAGGACGTGGACGGAGTCTGTTTCATCCTTGGTAACCGCGTAGTGCGGAAGATGGGGATGGAAGTTGAAGGTGCTGACCCCTCTTAGCAGATTGATCTTGTCCAGATCTCTGTTGATCGTAAGCGGTGCGATTTGGCTGGTTCCCTTGACCAGCGCCGGACGGAGTCCAAACATATTCATGACGGGAACTCCAAGCCCTTTCATTAATGATCTCGTGTATTGTCCAAAGCGCTGCTGGCGTGGGACCAATGCATCGCCGTGGTGAGCGTATTCCATTTGCCGCTGCGTCATGTCATCCGTGAAACCGACGTCGTGGTGCGGTCCAATCACCAGAGTGGTCCCATCTCGCTTCAGCCACTCACGGATGGCGCTGATTTCTTCAAGTGCCGCTTCCTGTTCCGAAACCAAATGATCGAGACCAAAAACCATTAGTGTGTCTGTGTCGCGCAAGATCCGTTCATCGATCGGAAGCTTGTATCCTGCCTGGTCAATCCGCTGAAATACAGCGACCGGATGACCGGTAACTTCGCCAACCACCTCTTGGAAGGAAAGAGTGGAACGGTGAAACAACTCCAGCGTGCCTGCGATGCCCTGCAGGAAATTCATCACGTCCCAGTCCTTCGTCTCATAGCTTGGCCACGCCACACGACGAACCTCGGTCATGGTGGAGAAGCGATTGTCCATTTCCGTGACATCGCGATTGGATTCCCAAGGGTAGCTCCAGGTCCAGTAAATGCTGAAGCGTTTCTTGCCTGGCGTGTAGCGCCGCGAAATCTGAGTCTGATTGTATGTTCGTGCTGATTCGAGTTCACTCATTGTGGGATCCAGTTCCAGATCTAAGGTTGAGGGATTGACTTGCCCTAACTCACATTCGGAAGCGTCGATAGATACCGAAGCGCTTTAATGCCCGGGAGAAAGAAATAAGCGCCACCCCGTACCGTAGTGAAGGCGGGCAGCCCCTTGATCTTCTTGCGGATGGGTCTGTTGGGAATGGTCATGTCAAAAGTGCCATCCTGGGTGCCACAGATCGGATCACGCTCATTGCCCAGTTCATGAAAAGCGGGATCGTTCGCCCAGACATTCATCGCAAACTCAAACTGTCTAACCAGGCTGGCGCAGCCGATGAAGGCGGCGATACCCCGCTCTTTCCCGTCGTCGGGAACGCCTTCCGGTAAAGGCGGTCCGTAAGTACCTCCTCGCCGAATCATCTTGTGTCTCTGCATGTTCACTGCTGTGTCGCGTGGGTTCATGCGTCGAATGTGCGCGCCGAGTGGACAACCGTAACCGTGCGGGTCCATGGTGGCGTAGTTGAAGTCGTTATTGCGTTGGGGATCTTTGCCGAGTTCGGGATGATCTTTGTCCGGCGAAAGGACCAGCGGGGCGCCGCTCCGCCATCGTCCCATTAACTTGGCCGCAATGAATTCTTGTTCGTCGTGGCTCTCGCCATGTTCTCGGAGAAATTCGCGAAACGCGCCCACGTGCTCTTCCAACCTGATGTAAGCGACATAGCTGCCATTCCGCGAAAGGATTTCCGGCTGTGGCATCGCAGGGGGAGGGCCATCTTCATCGGGGTAGCCAAGGAAAAATTCGCCCGCTTTGATCGGCGGTCCGGACCCGGGAGTTGGCTCCACGCCTGTTCCCTCAATCACCGGTTGCGAAAGGCGATCCCGGTATCCGAAGTGCTCGCGGACCAACTCGTATGGTGGGATAGCTTCCAAATCCAGCGAAGAGAGAATTTCCACCCCAGCGCATTGCCGCACATACTGTTCGTGCTCCTGACGGCAACGCTCGCGTTCAGCAACATCGCGCGCGAACAGGATGGCAATGGCATGAAGATCTGGACTGTTCAGACTCCCCACCCAGTGATCGGGGTGATTTGCGCCGGTTGTGCCCAAAATC
Source organism: Occallatibacter sp. (assembly GCF_049802275.1). Classification (NCBI taxonomy): domain Bacteria; kingdom Pseudomonadati; phylum Acidobacteriota; class Terriglobia; order Terriglobales; family Acidobacteriaceae; genus Occallatibacter; species Occallatibacter sp. Next base: position 10,574 of record NZ_JBARMD010000412.1, read on the forward strand.
CCCGCCCGCGAGGCCATCCCCTGGCGGAACTCTTCGGGAAAAGTCGACAACGACGTTTCATTCACACCAAGCGCTCGCAAGCCGCTCCACGTAAAGGCAACAGTCACCCATCTGGAGTCCAACTGGCTTGTCCCAGCAATGCCTGCGGTCCCTACTTTTTGTATGATTCCCGCCAACCATCTGCGTGCGCCTTCGACCTGCCGAAATGTTAAGAACTCGTAGCGCGCTGCGAGGGCAGGAGGGCGTGCAATCAGAAAATGCTGGATGTCGTCAAATTCAAGCACAGCAAACTCCTCAGCAAATACGTCAACCGCAATGCGCTGACTACGAGGCGCGCAGTTTCTACCCTCATGGCGCGATTCAAATACTTCTATTGCATCAAGTCGAGCATGTTTGAAATAGCCGCCTTGAGCTTCAGGGCTTTCTTGATTTCGTCGGCGGTCACATGCGGGTATTCGCCGGACAAACTAATTCTTGTGTCGTGCCCCCCAAGTATCAGGAACACACGACGGAATCACAACTGGTACTTCTCCTAGGCGATTCGTCTCGCGAAACTCGACAGGTCCGCTGCGACAGATAAGAGCCACATATTGCTGCCGCACAGTGTGCTCCGAGGCTTTCGACGGAGATCAAGCGTCGCCTGTAAAGTCTGTTAACACAAGGCGTGCGAATTATTTATGAGCGAATGGATAGATATAGGATTTTCCGGCGAGAGCCGCTTGTACCGCCGGAATCAAGTGGGCCTTCATTTGAGATTTCAAGACGTAACCCAGTGCGCCTTCTGCCACGCAGGCGTCGATAAATTCTTGCTCGGCGTGCACTGTAAGGAAGACTGCTCTGAAGGGTGAGATAGATTCCCGCAATTGATGAACAGCATCTATTCCGCTGAGGACCGGAAGGGTGATCGCAGAAACAATTACGTCGGGGCAAAGTCTGCTGGCCTCCGCAACCAATGCAACTCCGTCCGCAACAGATCCGACTACATCAAAATGAGATGTCAAGAGTGCTATGGTTGCCTCGCGAAGGATCGGATGGCTTTCGGCAACGAGTATTCGAGGTCGGATCAAAGTTCGCCTCCGTTTCGAGGCACAGGACACCGCACGCCCAGTGTGCAAACGCAAATAGGTCGGTCGGAGTACACGACTCCGAACTATTTCTAAAACAAGATGCGGGGTATTACTACTAGGGGAAGCCCTAGGGTTTATACGGACTGATGATGCAACTGAGTTGCATGCTCCTAGACACGAAGCGGCCCGGAATTGACGGAAATCAATCCGCGGTCTAAGGCGAACAAGACGAGCTCAGCGTTGTTCTTGATATTGAATGCCTGCATGATGTGATACTTGTGGAATTGGATGGTCTTTTCACTCAGATTGAGGATGGAAGCAATCTCTTTGGCGGGGCGTCCCTCGGCGCATAATTGAACGACGTCACGCTGCCGTTTGGTGAGAGTTTTTGATAACTGACTTACCATTGCCTTGGCGGCGACGCAATCGATAGGTCTCAATTTGGGCGAAAGATAGGTCTGTCCGCGCAAGATATGCTCAATTGCCGCAAGGAGTTCCAATCCTCCAGACCGTTTGAGAACAAACGCCACATGGCCGAGTTCAAGTGCCGCAGCCGCGAGATGCGGGTCATCGTGCATTGTCAAAAACACAAATTTAACTTTCGGAACGGCTTCCTTGATTCTTCGCGCAGCATCAAGCCCGTTCAAAAGCGGCATCGATAGATCTGTAACAACCACATCGGGCCGGAGCCTTATGCCTTCTGTCACCAGGGCGCGACCATCGGCGACGGCTCCGATGACCAGGTACCGTTTCTCGAGCAGGAGGCGTAAGGCCTCAGTGAAAATCGCATGATCATCCGCGATGAGGATGCTGATCTGCCGCGAGTTATGGTGGCCGCTTTCCATGTGAATCCTTTCTGATTCTCGCCTTTCGCATCTGCAGCCGACACCGGCGTTACGAAGTCAGAATCTACACACATTGCACCAAGATGCGATCCAGGTCAAGCTGTTTGATTCGATCATGCAAGAGAACCAGATTGCAGAACCCCTGACAACCTTGTCGGATGCTGCTGGTTCTACGGGCTTCACGTCTTGGAAACCTAGGCATTTACCTTATTGATTTCCCTGTCCCCCTGGGATAAAAGTTCCGGTAGTTAGTTGTGCTATCTCGCGCCCTGTGTGTTTAATCCGACAGCCTGAGGGCGTCAGATTCGGGAGCCGCAGAGGAAGGCCTTGCGATGAAGCCGAAGAGTCTATGTTTCAGAGTCCTACAGAGGATGCGCTGTGCTATCGCTCTCCTGCTTTGCGTTGCCCTTGTCATTTCAGCTGATCCCATCGCATTTGCAACAGCGCAAGAATCAAAGAGCACGATGGACGATGCAAAGCTGCCAAACGATCAACTGGATTCCCTGGTTGCTCCTATCGCACTCTATCCCGATCCATTGCTAGCCCAGATACTGGCCGCCTCCACTTATCCGCTGGAGATAGTTCAGCTCAGTCAGTGGATGCAGAAAAACAGCAAGTTGACAGGAGATAAGGCGGCCGCAGAAGTGAAGAAGCAGGACTGGGATCCAAGCGTTCAGGCTCTCGTGGTTCTGCCCGATGTCGTCAAGATTCTGAATGACAACATCAAGTGGACTGCGGACCTGGGAAATGCATTCCTGGCTCAACAAGGCGATGTGATGGACGCCGTGCAACGAATGCGCGCCAAGGCGAAATCGAAAGGGAATCTAAAGACGACCGAGCAACAGAAGGTTGAGACGACGGTTATTGAAAACAAGGAGGTCATCGTCATTCAGCCCGCAAAAACAGAGGTTGTCTACGTACCCTCCTATGACCCGGTCGTAGTCTACGGGCCGCCGGTTTATCCCTATCCTCCCTATGTTTACCCACCAGGATATGTCTGGGCCGGCGTGGCAGTCTCTTTCGGTGTGGGCATGATGATAGGTGCAGCGTGGGGCGGAGGCTGGGGCTGGGGTTGCGGCTGGGGCGGCAACAATAACGTCTACATCAACCACAATAACAACTTCAACCGCAACACGAATATCAATCGTCCCTCGCAACTCCCGTCCGGAGGACGAGGGAATGTCGGCGGCGCCGGCGGTGTCGGAGGGGTTGGTGGTGTTGGAGGCGCTGGAGGAATCGGTGGCGCTGGCGGTGTTGGAGGGGCCGGGGGAGTCGGTGGTGTTGGCGGTGCTGGTGGTGTCGGCAATCGCCCGTCGCAACTGCCTGCGGGTGGCGGTCGTGACAATTGGCAACACAATCCCAAACATCGTGGTGGCGCGCCATATTCAGACCGGGCGACAGCAGACAGGTTTGGCGGCACTGCTCGCGGCGATTCCAT
>NZ_JBARMD010000413.1:0-22257 GCF_049802275.1 Occallatibacter sp.
GATCCGGCGGCCGTCATTTTCCATCGTGACCGGGCCGGCAATGTAATGAAATTCGATAGGTTGGAGAGTCTTGTTCAGGTGCGCGCCGCGAATGTCGATGGGGGACTGCTCGTGTCCTTTAGAGCAAGCCTGGTAGGAGGGGTCAAGATGGCCCCAGGCGAGTGGTCCCGTCTTTCCGTAGTAGTCCCAGTATGCTCCGGATTGCGCACCCGCCACGGACGCAGCGAGCCCCAAAGCCAGCGCGGCAACATTGAAAAAGCGCATGTTATCTCCCTGATAAAGTGCGTGAATCGGTACGGGAAGATTCTAAAGCACCGGGTGTGGCTTCGATCGACGGTCGAGACAGAGATTCTGGAAATCGCGCGCGCCTGGCGTAGACTTTAACCCACGCTGTCTGAACGGGCGGGGCCGGAATTGTCGGTTATGCCTGCGCAATCGGGGAGGAAGCGCAAATTTGATGATTGACGTAAGCCCATGGCGAAACACACCACGAAGGTCCATCATCATTGCTCTGCTGGCCGTGTTTCTAACGTTCACCACGATGGGGTTCGTAAGCGACATCGTGAATGTCGGGCGGCAGTCGACGCTCAAGTTCGCGCTGACGGTTGTGCTTTCGGGCCTCTTCGCGATTGTCTACGCGGTGACAGGGGTGACGCTGCGCTCGCGATGGTGGATGGGAACCATACCGGTGTTCGCCGTGCAGTTCGTGGTGATGAGCGCGGTGGGACACTGGCTCCCTGACGCTCCGCAGCAGACGCAGATGAATGTAGCCGAGACACAGCACGTGCGAGACCGGCTCGCATTTGATTGCACGGCGATCATGATTGCTGTTTGTCTTGGATATACGGGATTTGTTTACGTCTTCGTGACCGAGAGCCGACGCCACATCCATGCTCATACTGAGAAGGCGCTACTGGAGGCGGAGATAGCTGCCGCGCGCGAGGTCCAGCAGGTCATTGTGCCGGAGAAGAGTGAGCCATTTCCGGGCTATGTCGTCGAATCTGTTTATCAGCCGGCCACGCAAGTTGGCGGCGATTTCTTTCAAGTGCTGCCAGCCGGTGACGACGGTCTGCTAATCGTAGTCGGAGACGTGGCGGGCAAGGGGTTGCCGGCGGCGATGCTGGTATCCATGCTGGTCGGCTCAATTCGCACTGTGGCCGAAGACAGCAGCGATCCCGTTCTTATGCTGCGCAGACTGCACGTGCGCCTGGTCGGCCGCAGCATGGGGGGATTTGCAACAGCCGTTGCCGCGCTCGTCTCAGGGGATGGCGTGGTAACGATCGCCAACGCGGGCCACCTGTCCCCTTACCTGGACGGCAAGGAGATGGAGCTTCCCGGTGCGTTGCCTCTGGGGATAGCCGACAGCGGGAAATTCGAAACCAGGCAATTCGAACTGCGACCCGGGAGCCGACTTACTTTTTACTCAGATGGCGTGGTCGAGGCGCAGAACAAGAGCGGAGAACTATTCGGCTTCGAGCGCGCCAAGGCAATTTCGACCCAGTCCGCCGCTGCAATCGTCGCCGCCGCGGTTAAGTTTGGGCAAGAAGACGACATCACAGTGGTCACCATCGAACGCCTGGCTGCCAGCGACGTGCCGGTACGGATGGAGCCGCTACCGCCTGCGGTATAGCGGCGGCATTTGCAGATGCGAAGGGACTCCGCGTGGGAGCCCCTTCACTGTCCCTGCCTTACTTCGCTCAGGCTGAGGCATGCATATGTTGCTCCATCTCCTCCTTGGAGACGTCGCGGACGTGGGTGGCGAGATACCACACGTGGCCAAAAGGATCCTTGAGACCGGCTGTGCGGTCGCCATAGAACTGGTCAGCGATCGGCCGCTCCACCGATGCGCCTGCTGCGGTGGCTTGTTTGGTGGTTGCATCAACATCTGGCACGTAGACGAGGAGGGTGACGGGCGAGCCCTTGAAGTGATCCGGGCCGTAAGCGTCAATCTGGGGGGATTCGTCTGCCAGCATGATTCTTGAGTCGCCGAGTTGTATTTCTGCATGGGCAATGCGGCCCTGCTGCCCGGGCATTCGCATGACTTCTTTGGCGTTAAATGCGCGGGCGTAGAAATCGATCGCTTCGCTTGCCCTGCCTTTGCCGATGATGAGATAAGGCGTAACGGAGTGGTATCCGTCAGGAATGGGTTTCACGGATTTTGCCATTGGGGAACCTCCGGTTTTTCGCGTACGGAAATGAGCCTACACCTTCTGGAAAAACGAGGGAACCCTGCCCACGAGTGCGTGGATAAAAAGGCTATGAATTCCGCGGGATCCTGAGTGAAGAAGGTTCCCGGAATAGAAAATGGGATCCCCTTTCGAGGATCCCATGGTCCTGGCTTGCTACTTGTTTTACTTCGCGGCGACCGCAACGCCGGCCTGCTCGGCCAGCTTTGCAGCCTTGTCGGTCGCTTCCCATGTGAACTCGGGCTCGGTGCGGCCAAAGTGGCCATAGGCAGCCGTCTGCCTGTAGATAGGCCGGCGGAGGTTGAGGCTCTCGATGATGCCCTTTGGCGTGAGCGAGAAGTTTTTGCGGACGAGTTCGGTCAGCTTTGCTTCGCCAACTTTGCCGGTGCCGAATGTGTCGATGCGCACGCTGACGGGTTCGGCGATGCCGATGGCGTAGGCGAGCTGGACTTCAGCCTTGTCAGCCAGACCGGCAGCCACGATGTTCTTGGCGATGTAGCGGGCTACGTATGCAGCCGAGCGGTCGACCTTGGTCGGGTCCTTGCCCGAGAAAGCTCCGCCGCCATGACGGCCCGCGCCGCCGTAGGTGTCAACGATGATCTTGCGTCCGGTGAGTCCGGTATCGCCCATGGGGCCGCCGATCACAAAACGTCCAGTCGGATTGATGTGGTACTTCGTGCGCTCGTCGAGCCACTTGGCGGGAAGGACGGCCTGGATGACGTGCTTGAGGACGTCAGCGTGAAGCTCGTCGTTGCCGACGGTCTCGGCGTGCTGGCTGGAGATGACGACGGCATCAATGCGTGCCGGCTTGCCGTTCTCGTCGTACTCGATGGTGACCTGGCTCTTGCCGTCGGGACGGAGATACGGCAGCTTGCCGTTCTTACGCACCTTGCTGAGCTGGTGGGTTAGCTTGTGCGCCAGCGAGATGGCTGCAGGCATCAATTCGGGGGTCTCGTTGACCGCATAGCCGAACATCATGCCCTGGTCGCCGGCGCCACCGGTGTCAACGCCCTGTGCGATGTCGCCTGACTGCTTGTTGATGGTCGAGATCACGGCGCAGGTGTTGGAGTCGAAGCCGTAGATGGCATTGTCGTAGCCGATGGAGGCGACGACGCCGCGTACGAGGCTCTGGAAGTCAACGTAGGCCTTGGTGGTGATTTCACCAGCGATCACGACGAGGCCGGTTGCGGTCAGGGTTTCGGCTGCAACGCGGCTGTACGGATCCTGTTCAAGACAGGCGTCCAGGATGGCGTCGGAAACCTGGTCGGCAATTTTGTCGGGATGACCTTCCGTGACCGATTCAGAGGTAAACAAAAAACGATCGCTCAACTTTGCATTCCTCCCCATTGAAGGGATTCAAGATGATTGCCTGCCGCACATGGCTGAAGAAGCTCAATCGGGAGCCTGGGCCGTTGCGATTTTTTCGAACGGCAGCGAGAGACAACGCGCTTCGGCAGACCGAGGCCAGACCGGCGCGCATCCTTCTATGGTAATTGGAGAAAGGCTGCAGGGCAAAGAGGGTCAGCGAACGGGGAACGGCGGTCGGTCAAGGGGTGAATCTGAGGGGTTAATGGGAGAATCGGCGCGCTTTACACACGGCTCACAAGAAACCCGTAGGATATTTGAGGACGTATGGGAGCGGGAAAGACAAAATGAGCGAGAAGCGTTGGGTTCTGTTGATTGCCAGTGAAGTCGGGCGCACCGACTCGGTTTCTGACCGAGCCATGGAGCGTCTCGTCGACGCCATTGGTGACGAGGGTTATACCGTGGTTCGTACCACCTCGACGGAGGACGGTCTCTCGCTGGTTACATCGGATCCGAGTTATTCCGCTGTTCTTCTCGATTGGGATCTTGAGGGCGACTCGCAGTTCGAAGAGCGGGCTGCACTCGACATTATTCGCGGCGTAAGGCACCGCAACAAGAAGGTGCCTATTTTTCTTATTGCCGATCGCACGCTGGTTTCGGAATTGCCGCTGGAAGTCGTCAAGCAAGTGCACGAGTACATCCATCTGTTCGGAGATACGCCTGCTTTTATCTCTTCGCGCCTCGACACCGCTATCGAGCGCTACCATGATCAACTGCTTCCGCCGTACTTTCGCGAACTGCTTAAATATAACGACCAGTCTGCCTACTCGTGGGATGCACCCGGGCACATGGGCGGAGTTGCCTTTCTCAAGCATCCTGTCGGGCAGGAGTTCCATCGCTTCTTTGGCGAAAACCTGTTTCGCTCTGACCTGGGAATCTCGTCGGCGCCGCTTGGCTCATGGCTGGATCACGTCGGGCCTCCGGGTGAGTCAGAGCGCAACGCAGCTCGTATTTTCGGCGCTGACTGGACGTTTTACGTGCTCGGCGGCTCGAGCACTTCCAATCAAATTGTCGGACACGGCGTGATCGCGCAGGACGACATTGTGCTGGCCGATGCCAACTGCCACAAATCCATCTGCCACTCGCTCACCGTCACGGGCGCGCGACCGGTCTACTTCAAGCCGACACGCAATGGGTACGGCATGATCGGCCTGGTTCCACTTAAGCGATTCTCACCGAGCTCGGTACAGGAACTGATCGCCCGGAGCCCGTTCGCAGCCGGGGCCCGATCGCAACAACCCACGCATGCGGTGGTGACCAACTCCACCTATGACGGGCTCTGCTACAACGTCGATGAAGTGGTGGAACAACTTGCCGGATCGGTTCCACGGGTCCACTTCGACGAGGCCTGGTACGCCTATGCGAAGTTTCATCCACTCTATCGGCAGCGTTTTGCAATGGGCGTTCCGGAAGATATGGTGGACCGCCCCGTCATTTTCTCTGTGCAGTCGACGCACAAGATGCTGGCCGCGTTCTCAATGGGCTCGATGATCCATGTCAAGCTCTCTGATCGTGCTCCGCTTGACTTCGACCAGTTCAACGAAGCTTTCATGATGCATGGCACCACCTCGCCTTTCTATCCGCTGATTGCTTCGCTGGATGTTGCCGCCGCCATGATGGACGATCCCGCCGGGCCGACATTGATGGACGAGACGCTGGCCGATGCCATCAGCTTCAGACAGGCGATGAGTTCCATTGCTCACCGTCTGCGCACTACATCTGAGAATGGCGATGGCTGGTTTTTTGGCATCTATCAGCCCGAGCGCGTCACCGATCCTGCAACGGGCGAAAGCATTCTGTTTGAAGATGCGGAAGACGAACTTCTGACAACCGAACCAAGTTGCTGGACCCTCAAGCGCGGCGATGAATGGCACGGTTACCAGAACGAAGACTCGCCCGATGACTACTGCATGCTCGACCCCACCAAGGTGACGATTCTGACACCGGGGGTTAACGCCCAGGGCGTCATGTCGCCGTGGGGAATCCCTGCGGCGATTCTTACCGAGTTTCTGGACTCACGCCGTGTCGAGATCGCGCGAACCGGCGACTATACCGTCCTGGTGCTCTTCTCTGTCGGAACTTCAAAGGGCAAATGGGGCAGCCTGCTTGAAAATCTCTTCGAGTTCAAGCGACTGTACGATACCGATGCATCGCTTGAAGAGGCGCTGCCGGAACTGGTCCAGCGCTTTCCTCACCGATATCGCAATGTCTCGCTCAGAGAACTCTCCGATGAGATGCACCTGGCGATGATCGAACTGGATCTGCCTGGTCTTGTAAACGCTGCCTGCGATGAGGACTTCGATCCCGTTCTCACGCCCGCACAGACCTATCAAAAGCTTGTTCGCCGCGAAACTGAAAGTATCCCGTTCAAGGAAATGGCGGGCCGAATCGCTGCGTTCATGCTTGTTCCATATCCGCCGGGAATCCCCATGTCGATGCCCGGCGAGCGCCTGGGTGCACCGGAGTCGCCGGTGATCAGGCTCATCCTTGCCATGGAGCAATTCGGCAAGCAGTTTCCAGGCTTTGAGCGCGAAGTTCACGGTATCGAAGTGGACGGCGACGGGAACTACTGGATGCGCGCGGTGATTGAGGAGCCGGCGAAGAGCTGAGCCACTTGTGCCGAAATGAGGCGGTGCCGCCGCTGAGTCATGCGCAGTCTGCGGCTTCTGCGGGAAGAACCGTGTAACGGCGGCGAGCAATCCATAGCAAAATGCCGGCGATGGCCCAACAGGTGCCGACGACTTTCGCTTTGGGACTGAGGTTCCACCAGAGGACCGCACAGGTGATCATGCCAGCCAGGGAGATGAGCATGGGAATCGTTTGCGACCAGCGGCCGTGGCGCCATCCGCGTAAAAGCGATGACAGGTTGACGCCAATGAAAGCCAGCAGGGCGCCGTAGTTGAGGAGTTCTGCACCAAGGTCGAAGTTCAGGATCATTGCTCCCGCGAGGCAGACGGCGCCGATGAGAATGACGTTGTTCCTTGGAATGCGATTCTTCAGGCTGACAGCGCCGAAGAAGCGACGTGGGATTGCGCCGTCCTGTCCCATGGCGTAAAGCAGGCGAGCAGCTCCAAGTTGCGAGGCCATACCCGAGCCCATGTTGGCGAGTAGAAGTGAAGCATTGACGATGGCCAGCAGAATCGGGCCGCCCATGCGTCCGGCGACATGTACATAAGCGGTTGTGACGTCGGGGAAAGCTGCTCCGCGTGGCCACACCAGCTGCGCGAAATAGACCTCGATGCTGGCAAGGATCCCGGTGATGAGGCAAGTGAGCACGATGGCACGAGGGACGCTGCGAGATGGATCCTTTGCCTCGTCAGTCAGCGTGGATATGCCATCAAATCCAATGTAAGTAAGCACTGCAATGGACGTGCCATGCAGCAGGGCGCCTGAGTTGAAGCTCGCTCGATTGTAAAGGGGATCGAGAAATATGGCGGCAGTGGGATGCGCCATATGGAGGATCCAGCGCACGGAAGCGATGAGCACCAGGACAATGACTACGCCGAGCGCTGCAGCCATACCGGCATTGATGCGTGCCGAGGTCTCTACTCCGTTGCAATTCAGAATCGTGAACAACAGCGCGAATAAAATCGCCCATGCAACATAAGGAATTTCCGGGACGAAGTTCATGGCCGCGCGACTGCACCAGATGACGCAGATCAGCGGGTTGATGACGTAATCGAGAACAAGGCACCAGCCAGTGATATATCCAAGGCTGGGATGGATCTCCTTGCCGACGTAAAGAAAGGCGGAGCCACCGTGTGGATAGACACGTGCCATGCGGCCATAGCTGACGGAGGTAAACAGCATGGCGATCATGGCAAGCAGGATTACCGCGACGACGTGCCCGCGGGATTCGGTGTAAAGGACGCCAAAGACCGGCATGGGCGCCGTCGGCTGGATCAGAATGATTCCGTAGAGGACCAGGTCGCGGAAACGCAGTGTCCGCCTAAGTCCGATCGTTTCGGATTGCGACTGGGAACTGGCCGCCATTCAAATCCTCAACGTGCTGCGACTGCGGTGGTGGGGGTGAGAGAGATTGGTGCGACGTTCCATCCATCGATTTGCACCACAGGCATGTTGGCCTCTCCTTCAGGCAACCGCGCCGTGAGCGTAGTGGATTCTCCCGGCACGAGCTCAATCCAGTTGTCGGACCAGAATACAGGCGCGATCAGGCCACGCGAGGATGTGCGCGCTGCGGCGCGGAGCTGGAATGCCAGTGCTTTGGAATGGTTGGCAAGATGCACGTAAATCTCGCGGCCGTGTGCGTTGTTTTCGATTTCGGCGTGCGCTTCAATCTGCGCAGGAGGCAAGTGAGCGAGCGCAGTCAGGTCTTCATGGCGAGCGGCGGGGGTGTGGGTGTAATCGGTGTTTTCCCAGTCGAAGGTAGTGAGTGTACCGGGCACCCAGTAGAAGTTGTGGCTCACTGCATGACCGCTTGAGTCAGCGAGTGACAGGTCGATGAAGAAAATCCGTTCTGCGCCGGAAAAGAGGTTTGCGGGAACGGTGAATACGCGTTGCGCGCTGTCGGCGTTTGAATTGACGGTTGACTGCGCGCTGTAGAGCTCGTTCCATGCCAGGCCGTATACGTGCACGCTGGCACGAAGATTCTCCGCACCTATATAGGTGCTGTTCACCACGTCGATGGAATGATCATCATAGGCGTACTGGATATGCAGCGGCTCGCAGGCCTTCTTTGTACCGAAGTAGCCGCCGCCGGTGTCGAGGTAGTAGTCGTAGAGATGCCAAATCATCGAGGGCCACGCATTATTGAGCATCCACTGGATGACGCCGGTGGAGGTGTACTTGTTTTTGCTGTATGCCTCGAACATCGCACGTTCCGAGTCGTATGTCATGGTCTGCGCGAGGCGCTCATAGTCGGCGGCCGAATTCGGCTTGGCGTAAACGGCTTCCATCGACGAGTCGAAGACTTTCAAATTTACGAATTCGCCGCCGCCGTAATGGAGACTCCAGTTGGCGGTAGGCGGCCATGCCTCGGGGTCGGGGAGAAAAAGCCTGCGGCTTGCAAGGGAAGAGATAGCCGGCCCGGGACTGGTCTCGGTGTTGTAGCCGATGGCGCCACCGAACTTGAGTGCGGTGTACCAATAGCTCGGCGCGACGTAATCGTATGGGCCGGTCATTTTTACGCCGCTTTCCCCGGTGACGGTTGTCGGTGCCTGGGAAGCGGAAGAAAGGATCGGGTTTGGCCAGTGGGTTTCGGACTCGACTTGCAGGTAAGCCTTCTCGACGTCGGCGGGCGGAGGATTGTCGCTTCCGTTGAGCCACACCAGAAGGCTGGCATGGTGACGCAGACGAAGCATCTGAGAGCGGAGCGATGCCGTAGCGATGGGCAGGTCTTGCGGCGTCCAATCCTTCCACTGTTCCCAGTGATCGCAGCAGCACCAGCCGAGCATGACGAGGATGCCGCGTTCGTCGGCAAGACGGAAGAACTCGTCGGTCTCGAGTTTGCCCTCGAGCCGGATGGTGTTGAGGTTCATGTCCTGCACGAGTTCGAACTGGTCGCGAAGGCGCTTATCATCGGTGCGCAGCAGCATATCCTGCGACCAGCCTGCGCCGCGAATCAGAATCGGTTTGCCATTGATGCGGAAGAGGCGGCTGCCGTTGGTGGTCAACTCCGACGTGATTTCGCGAATGCCGTAGTTCACGCTTTGCTCATCGGTTGTTTGGCCTTCAGCGTTGAAACTGATGGTCAGGTGCTCGAGGTGAGGTTCGCCCATCTGGCGCGGCCACCACGGCTTTGGATCCTGTACGCGAAGGGCAGGGAATTGCTCAGGGCTGAAGACTACGGTTTGATTTTCGTGGGCCGCTAATTCGACAGGCTTCTCGAAGTGCACGCCAGCCGTGGTCCCGGCGAGGACGCCCTTTACCGGGTTGGCGGTGGCATTGTGCAGTTCCGCGTACACCGTGAGATCAGCAATGTGAAGAGATGCATCTGGGAAGTGAGTGACGACAAGAGGGGAGCGAACTGTGACGGAGCCGGTTTCTACGATGTCCACTGTTCCCCAGAGGCCCATGTCCTTGTCTGGCGGACAGGGATTCCAGTCGACCCAGTTGATGCCGAGGTCTTTTTCCGTCGGTGCCGTGGTTTTGACGGCGAGGATATTTGCTTTGCCGGGAACGACGAATTCGGTGATGTCGAAATCGTAGGTACGATATGCGCCAGCTATTGCAGAGGAATCGGCAATTCTGCGGCCGTTGATCCAAATCTCGCCGCGATAGTTTATCCCTCCGAAATGCAGCCAGAGGCGATTGTCTTTTGCAGAGAGCGCCGGAGCGCTGAACTCTTTGCGGTACCACCAGCCGCATGCATAAGGGCTGTCGGCGGGCATGGGAAGATTGGAGAAATTGTGTCCGACCGGATAGCTCGTCCCGGGAATGTGGCGGAGGTTGTCGCCAAAGTAAGGATCGGGGAAAACGCCAGCCTTGACCTGCGCGGCGAGCACTGTGCTCGGTACCGAGATCTTCAACCATGCCTCGGGTGCGTACCGTGTGGTTGAGATCACCTCTCCTGTGGCGGTCGCCTTGCATGCTGACTGCAACTGCCAGTCATCGCGGAGGGGAGTTGTTTTTTCCGCAACCAATAACGCGGGCAGGAGGAAGACAGCAAGGAATGCAAAAGATTTTGGGTTCATGGGCACCTGGCATTTCTGGACGAGTGTGTTCAGATTTCCACCGTAGTTCGCGCTTATTCAATCGTTTGAGCAAAGATTTATCTCCCTCGGTCACTAGATTGACAAGCGCGATGTTGGACGCGACGCAGGCTTTCGACGTGCGGTAGACATGCGCACAACAAGTTCCGGCGGAGCTTTGTAGACCTTCACCGGTGGCGCTTTGGAGTGTTCGCGGGAGTTGATTGCCTGTAACGTCCACTCCGAGGCCATCAATCCCATCTCTTTCAGCGGCTGGCGGATGGTGGTGATGCCGGGAGTGGAAACGGCCGCCGGCAGCACGTCATCGAAACCAACTACGGAGCAATCGGCGGGAACCTTGAGACCTGCGTCAGTCAGTCCGCGCACGATTCCTAACGCCGTGAGGTCGTCGAATGCGAGCACGGCGGTAAACGGCCGTCCTGATGCCAGCATCTCTTTGGAGAAGTGCAATCCACCTTCAAAGCCGGAAGTCGAATCCATCAGGTTAGGCAATTGGAACACCAGCTTGCTGTCAACCTTGGCGCCTGCTTCCGCTGCGGCGCGTTGCACTCCAGCCCAGCGCGGTTCAGTGTCGAATAGTTCTTCCGGACCGCGAACGATGGCGATATTGCGGTGTCCGAGTTCAATTAGATGGCGCATGGCAAGTGCGCCGCCAGCCTCGTTGTCCACCAGCAGGGAACTAACCTTTTTGTGGGTCAGGTCGCGTCCGACGATTACGATCGGGACCTGGTTCTTCTCGACATCTTCGAGCAGGTTGGTTTCCTGAAAGATCCAGCTGGCGATGACGATGACGCCTTCTGCCCTTCGTTCGAGGATCATCTTTAGATAGCTGTCGAAGAGTTTTCGTTGCGTCTGAGCGTCCACCAGGAGCGGCAGATAGTCTGCCGGGTGAAGACCTGCCTGAATCCCATGGACGATCGGGATACAAAACGGATCAGAGAGATCGTAGGCAAGGACCGCGATGGTCTGGCTGCGACGGCGGCGAAGAGAACGGGCATAAGCGTCGGGATGATAACCGAGCTGAATTGCCATCTTCCGAATCCGGTCGCGGGTGGAGGCAGCAACGTTTTGCGAAAGCGGGGCCTCGCTCAGGACGATCGAGACGGTTGAGACTGAGTATCCACAGGCCTGTGCAATATCCAGCAGCGTTACGTGACCGGATTTGCGTTGCACCGTTTTGCCTCCCTCCAGATCTTGCGTGTTGGGCAATTCAGCGTCATTGTGCCACAGACGCCAGTGTTCCGGTCTTGAGACGCAGAGAGCCGGAGTGCCGCCTGAACCGTTGAACACTTTCCGCTTGACATGCAGAAGAAACGATTCTACATTCTGCTGTCAAGAGATTCAAACGTTTGAATAGCACGTTTGACCCCCGGGGGTGGCTATGGATGTCCTGTGTGCGCGGACTGCGTATATGCGGTCCATTTTTGTCATTTGTATCCTTTTAGGATTTGCTGTGGCCGCCGTCGCCCAGGCCGGCAGAGGGTCCATCAGCGGACTGGTGACTGATCCAACCGGGGCAATCATTCCAGGCGCGAAGGTTGTGGCGCAAAGCCAGACGAACGGGGTAAAACTCTCCACCGTATCTACTGCGGCAGGCTTGTACAGCTTCGTCTCGCTTGCTCCCGGCACCTATCAGGTGGCAGCGAGCGCCAAGAACTTTGAAACGCTGGTTATGAAGAACGTCAGCGTTTCGGTTGACCAGGTCTCAACGGTGAACATCTCGCTCAAGATTGGCAGCGTAAGTGAGGTTGTCACCGTTAATGCGGCCACGGCGCTGGTCGAGTCGAGTAACTCCACGGTCGGTCAACTGATTTCAGCCGACACCATTGACAGGGTTCCGCTGCTTACGCGCAACGTCTTCGATCTGGTTCAACTCAGCGCTGGCGTTACCCCGGCAAATGGCACGCCAAATTCTTCCAGTTCGCAGCAGATTTCCAGCATCACGAGCGGCCGCCCGGGAGTGGATGTTTCCTCTTACACGATCAACGGCGCCATCATCGGTTCGGTTTACTACATGGTTGACGGTAGCCCGCTGGGAATCGCCGAGAACAATGCGGGCGCTATCATTCCAGCGCTCGATATTCCGGAAGACGGGGTGCAGGAGACTCGCGTAGAAACCCAGAACACCCCGGCCTCGTATCAGAGCGGTGGTGCGGGCGTGATCAGCATCGTTTCAAAGTCCGGCAGCGACCAGTTTCACGGCGACCTGTTCGGCGTTTTCAGACCCAACGTGATGGCAGCAAACGAGTACTTCAACAAGCAGACCCAGTTGGCCGGCGGATTGCCAAACGATGCGCCAGCGTTCCATCGATATCAGGAAGGGGGCGCCATTGGCGGTCCCATCAAACGTGACAAGCTCTTCTTCTTTGCCGACTATGAAGCGACGCAGCAGGAGCAGTTCGACGGTTCGAATATTTTCACCGTTCCGACCAGCGCAGAACGAACAGGGGATTTCTCAGCCGATAATTTTACGATCTATGATCCGCTGCTTCCCGACAACGCGGATGGCACGCGACAGCCGTTCGCTAACAATGTGATCGCCAACCCCAATCCGACCGCGCTGCAGTTTCTCGCGCAATTTCCAAAGTGCAATTATCCAAGTGCGAGCACCTGCGATTCGGATACGACCGGAGCGTTCAACAACTTGCGCGTCCCGGGTCTTGATCCCATGACCGCACAGAAGTTCGACATCCGCATGGATTGGACCCAAAGCGAGAAGCAGCGGATTTTTGGCCGGTTTTCCTTCGACCGCCTGTTTTTCTCGCTCGTGAATGCGTTCGACAATATGTGGGATTTGAACTACGCGCAGAACGTGACCAACGGGCGCAACATCATAGTCGCCGACGACCTCACGATCAATTCTTCGACTGCTTTGCAATTGCGATATTCGTTCACGCGCCACTACGAGAACCAGAGCGGCGACCCGCGACAGGACGGGTACGACATCACCAAGCTTGGTTTTCCGGCCTCGCTGGCGGCCGAGCAGGTGTACAAGACTCTGCCCTACGTAAACTTCTGGGATGCGGGCGGCGGCATCGGGGGCACTGCCAATTGGAATACGTTCCAGTACGCCAGCGAAAATAATGACGCTAGCGCAACGATCACGAAGCTCATGGGCAAGCACGAAATCAGTGCCGGGTTTGAGTTCATGAAGCGATTCTTAAACGTCGGCCAGCCGCCCGCTTCCTCGGGTGCCTACGCTTTCGACCTTTCGGCAACTGACCAGACAGTCTCCGGCGGAGGCGGCGGTAGTGACTTTGCATCCTTCCTGATCGGAATGGGGTCCACGCCGGGAAGCGAAGGCTACAATTTCACCAAAGATCTATTTGTTGCCGAGTCCAATCCTTACTACGCGTCATTTATCGAAGACACGTTTCGCCCCACCAGATCGTTGACGATCACTGCGGGGCTGCGCTGGGATATTTTTGTAGGTCGAAATGAGCGGTACAATCGCCTGGAATACTTTGACCCGACCGCATCGAATACCGTGGGCGGCGTTTCCTATACCGGTGCCGAGGTCTACGTCAACAGCAAGAACCGCTCGCCCTTTGCGACCAACTTCACAAATTTCGGACCTCGGCTGGGTCTCTCGTGGCAGCCAGTTGATCGTTTCGTCGTGCGCGGCGGTGGCGGCTTCTACTACGGCCCCAGTTCACAGATGGTCGGCAGCGCATCGCTCAACAGCGATGGGTTTTCTTCGGTAACAAACTGGGATGCCACCTGCTACAACGCCGACGGCAACACCGTGTATAACGGCACCTCAGCCTGTGCGAATGCCTCTCCCGGCGATCCAGCGCCTAGCGAGACTGGAATTTATTCCCTGAGCAATCCATTCCCGCAGGGTGTGGTTCCCACCTTCAGCAGCCCTCCAACAGGCCTCGGAAACAATCTGGGCATTTCGCTCGCCACCATGCTCCATTCACAGCCCACAACCACGACTTACAACTACAATTTCGGTCTGGAATATCAGCTTCCTCATGAGATTGTCGTAAGTGCCGGATATGTGGGTAGCCGTGGACTTCACCTGCCGCTTGGCGGAGTTGATCTGAATCAGCTTGACCTGCAAACAATAGCGAAATACGGTGCCTCTCTTTGCGTGGACACCTCAGATCCCGCTTGCGAGATGGTTTCCAATAATTGGACAGCTATCCTTCCACCAACAAACTCCAATTATGGTTCTGCCACTGTTCCATTGTGGATCTCGCTGCAGGAATTTCCACAGTTCGGCAACGGCAGCTATGGCGCTGGTAATGGCGTTAACGTGAGTGCTTATCCTGGCGGAGATTCCAGCTACAACTCCCTTCAGACCAAGGTGCAAAAGAGATTGACTCACCACTTCACCGCGCTCGCGAGCTTTACCTGGGCGAAGTTGATGACCGATGATGGCAATCCGCCGCTGGGCTTTGTCGGATCGCACGGGGGCGCTGCGCAAGACTGGAAAAACCTTAGTTTGGAACATTCCGTCAGCCCACAGGACGTGAAATATCAGTTCACAGGACAGGCATCCTACGATTTGCCGGTAGGCAAGGGAAGAGCCGTCAACCTGAACGGAGTTGGAGATGCCATCCTGGGCGGATGGACCGCGAATGTCATTGCGTACCTCAGCACTGGCATCCCCGTCGCCTCGCCCGTTTCAGGAACGTCACCGTCCTACTTCAACCAACGAGCCGACATGGTCTGCGACCCCAGCAAAGGAGCTCCTCATTCGGCAACGACATGGTTCAACTATTCCTGCTTCACCATACCGGGTGTCGCGCAGGGCTCTACAGATCTTTCCACTGCCAATCCGCTGGTTGCCGGAAGTGCACCAGCATATCTCGACCACGTCCGCACCATGGGCGCGCAGGACTTCGATCTGTCGCTCTACAAGAACTTCTCGCTTGGTGGCGAGAGGGCTCTGCGCCTGGAGATCTCCTCCTACAACATTGCGAACCGGGCGCAACTTGGGATGCCGGGGGTGCCGAGCATCTTCGCAGTGAACACGCAACCCGACGTAGCGGCAGTCTTTGGCCAGATTACAGGGACCGTGAATACCCCGCGACAGTTTCAGTTTGGCGCGCGATTCGCGTTCTGAGGGCGGTGGTTACGCCCCATCCGAACAAATACAAGGGCCAGTTGCTACCAAAGCGATTGGCCCTTCGGCACTTGACGGACCCTCGTTTCATCAAACGACTGGACTGCAGTTCTAAGTCCCGGGATCATTCTGACCGCACTTCCGGGACACAGAATCAGCCCTTTTGGTCACGTGTTTCTGAGTTTCCGGGTGCATGGTGACCGATTCGAACGTCGCCGCTCGATAAACATCTCAGCTCGCGCGGGTTCTGAGCAGAGGACGACGTTAGCTCAGCCAGGTCGATCGCTTGGAATAGATGTGTCTAGCGTCGCGTCCAGGAAGCCAGGTGCGCGATGGTGGCATGGGCTTTTTGCGGGAGGGGAATCACGGAGCTCCACCAGCCGGCGCGGACGCCGAAGTAGCGGACGGTGAAGAAGCCTAGCGCTGCGACAAGGGCAACGAGAACGATGGCGCCCACCCAGCGGAGGCGCTGTTCCATGGCTTCACGGCGTTCCATGCGCTCCTTGCCGACATTGGAGGCGAAGGTGGCCCAGCCGTCTGCTGCCGGGTCGACGGGCGCGCCCTTTTCGTAGGAGGCTTTCAGGAATCGGTCGGTCCAATCGTTCGTATCAAGGCCGATGGCGCTGACGTAGCCGCGAACGATGCCCTTACTGAGGATTCCGCCCGGCAATTGCTGATAGCGATCCTGCTCCAGCGCGACCAGGTGGCGTTGGCTGATCTTGGTGACCGCAGTGATCTGCTCCAGCGCGATGCCGCGCGAAATTCGCTGCGTCCGAAGCTCTTCCCCAAAAGTACTCATTTGGTAACCAGTCCCGACATCATAGCCCGAGGGATATCCACAGGCAAGTTACTTATGGCATTGCACGATTAGAACAACTCTATCATCCTTTCTTATCATCGAGCTAGAGGGGTGAAAAGTGAGTAACGTCACCCTACTTTGTGCAAAACCTAGTTGAAACCGTGAGGCGGTTATCGGCCGGACCGCTCCGGACTTGAGCCCTGGGGAAGCCGAGAGGTGACTGATACCCTTATGAGGAAGGCCCTGAGTCGTGTACCGGGCTTTCCGGAGCCGTCTCCAAGCGATGAATAAGCTCGTGATTGCCAACCTGTTGCATCGTCCTCTGCGTTCGCTGATCAGCATTACGGCGGTGGCGATTGAAGTGATCATGATCCTCTCGATCGTGGGCATCTTTATGGGGATGCTGAACGACCAGAAGCAGCGGACCAACGGGATTGGGGCGGACCTGATGATGCGGCCCTCGAATGCCAGCGCGATGAATGGAGTGAGCGGAGCGCCGATGTCACAAAAGCTGGCGGGGCCGTTAGGCCAGTTGCCGCATGTTCAGGTAGTGGCCCCGGCGATTCTGCAATTCACCGCGGCCGGAGCAATCGAGATTCTTTATGGGATCGACTACGAGACATTCAACGCGTTGAAGCCATTCGCGTTCGTCTCAGGCGGACCATTCACCGGACCGTACGACGTAATTGTGGATGACGTGTTTGCCGGGCCGCGCAGCAAGAATCCAACGACCGGAAAGCCGTATGCCGTTGGCGACAAGATTCCGATGCTGAACAATGAGTTTCGCATCTGCGGCATCGTGGAGCATGGGCACGGCGGGCGCAAGCTGATTCCGATCACGACCATGGGGGAACTGACTGGCGCGATCGGCAAGGCGTCGCTGTTCTATATCAAGGTGGACAATCCGGCCAACGACGAGACGGTGATTCAGGAGATCCATGCCACGCCGGGGTTGCGCGATTATCCGGTGTCGACCATGGAAGAATGGCTGTCGGAGATGACACCGGAGAAGCTGCCCGGCTTTAATCTTGCTCTCGAAGTGGTGACCAGCATCGCGGTGATTGTGGGATTCCTTGTGATCTTTCAGTCGATGTACACGGCGGTGTTGGAGCGGACGCGCGAGATCGGAATTCTCAAATCGCTTGGCTCGTCAAAATCCACCATCGTAAGCGTGGTGCTGAGAGAGACAGCGGTGATGGCGGTGGCGGGCGTGCTGTTGGGAATTGCGGGAACATATCTTGTGAAAATCATCCTGCTTCGCGCATTTCCGACACAGCACTTTGAAATCACTCAGCATTGGCTGATTCAAGGCGCTGCAATCGCATTTGCAGGAGCTCTTTGCGGGGCTTTGTATCCGGCGTGGATGGCGGCGCGCAAGGATCCCATCGACGCGCTGGCGTACGAATAATTACCGCGGCCGCCTTTTTGTGGAGCTTCAACACCAGGAGGCTGCATCCCACATAAAGGAAGATCGTTTTACTTACAGCGTTATACTTTAGTTAATTCCCCCGCAACTGTGAGAGAGATCTGCTGCAACAGCGGAGAGATATCTATTGACTATCGTGTCAAAGCGGTGGCTCTATGCGGCGTGGATGGTTTTGATCTGCATTTTTGCGGTGATCCACGCGCTGAATCTTGCGGCCGACTTTCCCAACCACACGGCCTGGCACATCGACTGGGCCAAGTACACCGATGAGGGCTGGTACGGGAATGCGGCAATTCGTGCGCACCTGTTCGGGCACTGGTATGTGCCGGGAGATTTCAACCCTGCGCCTGCCGTCCCGGTGTGGCCCTTTCTAGAGTGGATTCTGTTCTTCTTCACGGGAGTATCTGTACAGGCGGCGCGAGGGCTGGCGGTGGCGTTCTTTTTTGCCAACCTTGTTCTGTGCTATACGCTGTTGCGTCCGCGCGGGCCGAAGTGGATGGCTCTGCTGGCGTTGACGCTGATGGTGACCAATCCATTTCTTTACTGCTTCAGCCGACTGGCAATCCTGGAACCGATGCTGACCACGCTTTTGCTGGCTGCGTTGAACCTGGTAGTACGCCTGCCGCGCATGCGACGACCTGTGGCTGCATCGGCGGTCGTTGGAGTGTTGTTTACGCTGATGATGTTGACGAAGACGACGGCGATATTTTTGTTGCCGGCATTGGCATGGGCTCTCTTCGCGTCCTTCTGGAATCCGATCGACAATCCAATTCGCAATAGCGTAGAAATCGATTCTGATCGCACACGCTCCAGTCTTCGCGCATGGTTTCACCCGCGTGCTGTGCGTTGTGCGGCTGTGTCGTTCTGGGTATTTGCGGTGACCTTCAGCGCATGGATGATGCTGGTGGTGGCGTTTGGATATTTCGGAGATTACAAATTTCTGTTGTTCATCAATAAGTACGTGAAGCCGACCGAGTTTTACTGGCCGCTGTTGAGCTTCTGGTGGTCAGTGCGCGGATTGATTTGGATTGACCACATTCTGATTCCACTTGGCGCGGTGCTGATTGGTACGGTGTTGGCGGCTGCCTTGATCGCATGGAAGAGCGCAGGCAAACGGCCGGGGCTGCTGCTGGATCCGGTGTTCGGCGCATCGATATTGGCGGCCGGCGGCTACATCCTTTTCATGACCTACCAGAATCATCCGCAGCCACGCTACTTTGCACTGATCGCCGTATTCTGCTTTTTGATTGTGGCCATGGGTGCGGCGGAGTTAGTAGCACGGGCGGGGTCGATACGGCTGCTGGGCTACGGTGCGATAGCCGTGACGGCAATGGCCATTGTGGCGAATGGTGTGCAGACAGCGAGCTTCGCTGCGCATCCTGAATACACGTTTGTGACGGCGGCACGGGAGCTCACGGCATATATCGATCAGCATCCCAACGGAAACCGAGTGCTGGTTTCAATCAGCGGGGACGAGATCTCACTCATCTCGCATGTACAGACACTCTGCGATGACTTCAGCATGCACACGCAGGCATATCCTGATCTGGGAACAAAGCTGGTGATCTACAAGCCGGGCTGGTGGGCAACCTGGAACGATATTGATCGTGGGACGCTTGAGGATATTCATACGCACTATTCACTCGAACAGGTGGCCAGTTTCAAGGCATTCGACGACCCGGAACGCAACGTGCTGGTGCTGTTCAAGCTGCGTCCGCTGCCCGACGGCCAGGCGAGACTGATCAACGGCGACAACCTGCAGAAACAGCTCCCCGGGGACAAGATATTTATTCCGCTTGAGTAGAATTCAGGGTCTGCCAATCATTACTTCTTGCCTTGATGAGGGCGATGGATCGTTGGCGGGTTTCGAATCAAGTTCGCGAACGGCTGAGGCGATGAGGCTGGCCGAGGTGCGCTATCCGTCGATGGCGACGACCTTGGCCATCAGCCCGTCAAGTCCTTGCCGCGATTTCGTCAAACGATAGTTCAATTCCATTCACGGCGGAGTAACTTTTCCCAGAAAAAATGCGGGTCGGAAGCTTGTGACTGCAATCACTCGACAGCGATTGGCACGGATGATAGGCTTCCGGGTGACTTTGAGCCGGGACTCTTACGGGACGCTATTTTCCTGCACGGGTGGCTAACCGAAGGTCGTTGGGTCGCGATCATCGGATTGCCGCTAAAACGGCAACCAGAAATTTAACATGGAGGACTTGTGACAGCACAGGACTGGGTGTACTTCTTTCCGGCCGTGAGCGTTTTGTCGCTCATCGTAGCCTTTTTCTTCGGACGCCAGGTGATCGGCGCGGACCAGGGGACTCGGAAAATGCACAGAATCGCCGGCGCCCTCAAGGTAGGCGCTGAATCGTTCTTGAAGCGGCGGTACAAGACCGCCATGGCGCTTATGGCCGTGCTGCTTCCCACATTAGCTTACGGGCAGACGGAACATGCGGGCGGTGGCGAAGCCAACCTGATACTGCCGGATTTATCGACCGTGAATTTTCTCGGCATGAACGGACATGCCCTTCTGATGATCGGGTTGCTGTTCTGCGTGGGCGGCTTGTTGTTCGGACTGGCGATCTATGTGCAGTTGAAGAACCTGCCGGTTCATGGCTCGATGCGCGATATTTCGGAACTGATTTATGAGACGTGCAAGACATATCTGATCACGCAGGGAAAGTTCATTCTTCTGCTCTGGGTATTTATCGCGGTCATTATTTCGCTGTACTTCGGCTATCTGGCGCCGGTACCGGGAAAATCCATTGCGGTTACGTTGCCGATCATTTTGTTGTTCTCGCTGATCGGCATCGGCGGCAGCTACGGGGTGGCGTGGTTCGGAATTCGCGTCAACACATTTGCGAACTCTCGGACAGCATTTGCCGGGTTGCGCGGCAAACCGTATCCGGTCTATGCAATTCCGCTGAAGGCCGGCATGAGCATCGGCATGTTGCTGATCTCGGTCGAACTGCTCATCATGCTTTTCATCCTTCTGTTTATCCCACGCGATTATGCAGGCCCTTGCTTCATCGGCTTCGCGATCGGCGAGTCACTGGGCGCGGCGGCCCTGCGTATTGCCGGCGGCATCTTCACCAAGATCGCCGATATTGGCGCGGACCTGATGAAGATCGTATTCAAGATCAAGGAAGACGACGCGCGCAATCCCGGTGTGATCGCCGACTGTACGGGTGACAACGCGGGCGACTCCGTTGGCCCCAGCGCCGATGGCTTTGAAACCTACGGCGTCACTGGCGTGGCCTTGATTACCTTCATCCTGCTGGCGGTTCACGATCCCAGGACGCAGGTGCAATTGCTGGTATGGATCTTCGTGATGCGCGTGGCCATGCTTGTCTCCAGCTCGGGCGCGTACTTCCTGAATGGCGCAATCGCTCATGCGAAATACGCGAACTCGGATGAGATGGACTTTGAGGCGCCACTGACCTCGCTGGTGTGGATTACTTCCATCGTTTCCATCATCCTCACCTTCATCGTTTCCTACTACATGATTCCCACGCTCGGTGACGGATCGCTCTGGTGGAAGCTGGCATCGATCATCTCGTGCGGAACGCTGGCAGGCGCCATCATTCCCGAATTGGTGAAGGTCTTTACTTCAACCAGCTCGAGCCACGTGCAGGAAGTTGTGACCTCGGCTAAGGAAGGCGGAGCCTCCCTGGGAATCCTGTCGGGATTGGTGGCCGGCAATTTCTCGGCCTACTGGCTGGGATTGAGCATGGTCGGGCTCATGTCGTTGGGCTATTACTTCAGCACAGGTCCTTCGATGGATGCGCTGATGCTGGCCCCAGCGGTCTTCGCTTTTGGCCTGGTCGCATTCGGATTCCTGGGAATGGGGCCGGTGACGATCGCGGTCGATTCTTACGGGCCGGTTACCGACAACGCACAATCGGTCTACGAGTTGTCATTGATCGAAAACATTCCCGGCATCGAAGCTGAGTTGAAGAAGACCTACAACATCGACGTGAAGTTTGAACGCGCGAAATACCTTCTGGAAGCCAATGACGGTGCCGGCAATACCTTCAAAGCTTCGGCAAAGCCGGTGTTGATCGGCACGGCTGTGGTGGGCGCAACGACGATGATTTTCTCGATCATCATGGCCCTTACCGATGGACTGAGCCATGGGAAAGAGAACCTCTCTCTGCTGCATGCACCATTCCTTCTCGGATTGATCACCGGCGGGGCAATGATCTACTGGTTCACCGGGGCTTCGATGCAGGCCGTCACCACCGGCGCTTACCGCGCGGTGGAGTTCATCAAGGCCAACATCAACCTTGAAGGCGCGGAGAAGGCATCGGTCACCGACAGCAAAAAAGTGGTGGAAATCTGCACCAAGTACGCGCAGAAAGGTATGTTCAACATCTTTCTCGCTGTCTTCTTCGCTACACTTGCGTTCGCGTTCGTTGAGCCGTTCTTCTTTATCGGCTACCTGATCTCGATTGCGATCTTCGGTTTGTACCAGGCGATCTTCATGGCGAATGCCGGCGGCGCATGGGACAACGCGAAGAAAGTCGTAGAGGTCGACCTGAAACAGAAAGGGACGCCTCTGCACGACGCAACCGTTATCGGAGACACCGTCGGCGATCCGTTCAAAGACACCTCGTCGGTGGCACTCAACCCGGTCATCAAGTTCACCACCTTGTTCCGTTTGCTTGCTGTCGAGCTTGCAGTGACGCTTAATGCGAGCAATCCGCTGCTCGGACGCGGACTGGCAGTCGCATTCTTCC
>NZ_JBARMD010000414.1:0-3906 GCF_049802275.1 Occallatibacter sp.
ACGCATGAAAGCGGAATCCGGCTCGCGCTCGGAGCCGGGAAGGCAGCTATCATTCGCAATGTGCTGCAGCAGGGCCTGATCCTTACGGTGGCGGGTCTGCTGATCGGGCTTGCGGCCTCGTTCATTCTCACGCGCTTCCTGCGCACCATGCTTATCGGTGTGGCGGCTACAGACTTGTTTACGTTTGCGACCGTTGCGGTTGTGCTGTGCGCGGTGGCGGCGTTTGCATGTTATCTGCCGGCGCGACGCGCTGCGGCGGTGGACCCGGTGCAGGCGCTGCGCACCGAATAGCTTCAGTAATAAATACTGTGATGCCTGGTTTAACGTCACCTGGGAGAAGAGTCCACCGCATTACTTGACACAAAATCCATTCGAGTCTCTGGTCAATACCGCAGGTGTATCCAGGTTTTCGGCGATGTGATCGCCCTCACAAATGGATTTCCGCAAAGGTGTATAAAGGCTCGTGTAATCACAAGCCCGCAGGAACTTCGCATGAGCGTTACCGCGCCTTCTCGTCGCGCCGCAATCTCTGTACGGCGGCCGTGGTTGTTGACTGGAGGATTGTTCGCTATGTGTGCGGCTGTCGCCAAGCTGCTCATTCACCTCTATGCCAACCGATACTATGGCTACTTCACGGATGAGTTGTACTATCTGGCATGCGCTCGTCATCTTGCGTGGGGATATGTCGATCAACCGCCGCTGATCGCAGTTGTTGCACGATTGGAAATGCTTCTCTGGGGCGATTCCCTTTCAGCGATCCGCTTCTTTCCCGCTCTCGCGGGAGTAGGCAAGGTGGTCCTAACGGGTTTACTAGCTCGCGAATTGGGCGGAGGCCGATTTGCCCAAGGACTCGCGGCGCTTTCGGTGCTATTCGCGCCCGGATTTCTGGGCATGGACAACCTGCTATCGATGAATGCCTTTGAGCCGCTCTTCTGGCTTGGCTGCGCCTACCTGGTCATTCGAATCGTCCGCACGGGAAATGAAAAGCTCTGGCTGTGGTTCGGTTTGTTGTCGGGTCTTGGCCTGCTCAACAAACACTCCATGCTGATTTTTGGCTTCGGCATCGTTACCGGACTTATCCTGACCCGGGAGCGCGTCTGTTTCCGTTCCCGGTGGATCTGGCTGGGCATGGCGCTGGCCCTTTTGATCTTCCTTCCCAATCTGATCTGGAACATTCAGAACCATTTCCCTTTTCTCGAACTCCAGGCCAACATTCGTCGCGACGGTCGAAACATACAACCCGGTCCATTGGCTCTATTTAGTCAAGAGATTCTCGCAATGCTCCCGCTGACGCTGCCCATCTGGCTGGGCGGCCTCTGGTTCCTTTTCTTCACCGAGAAGGGAAAGCCCTTTCGCGTCTTGGGCTGGGCCTGCGTGGCCACATTCACTGTGATTCTTGTTTTGAACCCGCGCGTGTATTACTTGTGGCCCGCGTTTCCCATCCTGTTCGCCGGCGGAAGTGTGCTCTGGGAGTCGTGGCTTGAGAGGCCCACTCTCCGCTGGGTCAAGTTTGCATATCCCGCATTGATGATTTTGCTCGGAGTGGCGTTAGCGCCAATGCTCTTGCCGGTTTTGCCGCCCGACATTTACATACGCTATGCAACTGCATTGCATGTCCAGCCTCCGGCGATTGAGAAATGGAAGCTCGGACCTTTGCCGCAAGTCTATGCGTCGCAGTTCGGATGGGAAGAGATGGTGGCAACAGTTGCTGAGGTATACAACGGGCTGCCGCCCGATGTGCGGCCCAAAACGGCGATCTTCGCCCAAAACTTTGGACAAGCCGGCGCAATTGATCTCTTCGGGCCGAAGTACGGCTTACCGAAAGCCATCAGTGGGCATCAGAACTACTTCCTGTGGGGACCGCGTGACTATACCGGCGAGAGCGTGATTGTGATGCAGGGGCGGCAGGACCAATTAGAGCAGGTATATGCCAGTGTCGAATGGCGCGCCCATGTGTCGCATCCATACTCGATGCCGAGGGAGCACTTCGATGTGTATTACTGTCGTGGCCTCAAGGGATCGCTCAAACAGATGTGGCCAACGGTTAAAAACTGGCACTAACGATTCCGAATGGGGTAAGAGGCCGTGCAATGGCAGTCACGAAACATGAGTCTCCAACGGCTCTAGCGAATTCAGCCCCGACAATTCGCAACAACCGCGCCACACGCACGATCGCCTGCACGCTCGGTGTTCTGGTTGGTGTCGGATCCATGGATCACGGTCTGTTGGAATGCCTGCAAGGATTCCGTCCGACTCCCGGATTGATAGTGAATGCCTTGGGCCCGGGTTATCGCTGGACCGTATGGAAGGAGGGCGGGGAGGGCGCATTTACTTTGATTCCCAACTTCCTGGTCACCGGCGTTGTTGCAACACTTATAGGCTTGGCAATGATCGCTTGGTCGCTTCGATTTTTGCACTCGCCGCGAGGACCAACCGTCTTTCTAATTCTCGGCGTTGCCTCCTTTTTGACCGGTGGAGGCGTGGCACAGATTGTTTTGTTCACGTTGGCTTGGGCCGTGGCAACACAGATCGTCGCATCTCTTTTATTCTGGAGACGGCTACTCCCGCGAGTTGCACGCCCACTGCTCGGTCGCTTATGGCCGTGGACGCTAGGCGCGGCGGCCGTCTTGTTCATTGTGGCGTTGGAAATAGCAGGATTTGGCTATGTTCCATGCGTTTCGGAGCAAACGCTCATTCTGCATGTATGTTGGATGATTTTGGCAGTTGCGCTTGTGCTGTACCTGGTCTCGATCGTCTCCGGTTTCGCCCACGACATCGAACGGGACGAAACCGCTCACCAATTCTTTAAGCGATGACGGCTTCAGGCTGACTCAATTGATGGACGTGCCGCATTTTGCGACTGTAATTCTGCACGAATCCATAGATGAAGCCACGCTCGGCGAGTTTCTTCTTTGCAGCATTGAACATGGCGAGACCTTCTTCGTGCGTCAATCTGCCTTCCGTGTCGAGTGTCTTGACCTCATGGATAAACCGATCCGCTTCCGCGTCCCATCGCCCATGCTCTTCCATGAACACGTAGGCCCGGTCCTCACTCGCCGGACGAGACGCAAGAACAAGGACGTAGCACTCTGATCTTTCCTTTTCAGGGGTTTTGGTCTTATAGAGTGTCTCAATCATTACCTCATTTTACTCCTTGCCATCGAAACGACTGAGCGGGTTATCGCTGGCTCTAAGGTGTTTTGAATCAACCGGGAATTTCTCCGATTCCAGGAGAATATGACAGTTTCCCCTCATGAGATCGGTAAGTCGGTTCGAATGGATCGAAGGAAGAATAAACTGAGCAGCACCCCTGACACGATCAAGGATGTCCAGGTTATCGAGATGATTGCGACTTCGAGCCGGTACTCAAGATTGAAGCCGAAATGCCAGGACAATACGGCGAAACTGCTGATAGCGATTAGCGCAGCGCCTATGAATGTCCATCGGATCGCACGCTCAAGACGAGTGGCGCTGCCGAATGCAACGCCGACGAACAAAAATGCGGTGCTCAGCATCAGATAACCCAGGTCTTCAGAAGCAATGAAGAAGCCGTGGGGGTTGTACTGAGTGAAGAGTGCAAGCCCGTCGGTTTCACCTCTCAGCAAGCTGGGCGCAACGACTTCGAACTGTGTGAAGTAGTCAAGCGTGATAATTCCCGCTGCGATCGATGCGAAGCACAAGCCAAGAAGGCTCAGGTGCCGTCTTCTGACTCCAACGCTTGCGTGAATGCAGCCAGCAAGCACAACGAAGAGTGGCAAGAGCAATGTGCCTGGCAACACCCAAAGGTAGTCGCGCGGAACAAATTGCACGACATCGGTATACGGATACACGATGCACTGGCCGACACAAAACGGGCCGGAACGTGGAGGGGTAGTAATACCGAGAGCAAATGCACTGGCCGCCGTG
>NZ_JBARMD010000415.1:0-1826 GCF_049802275.1 Occallatibacter sp.
GCAACCTACCTCGGCGTAAAAGGAACGCACGGCGTACAGCAATTCCTGCCCAACAGCTATCCCCTCGGTGCCGCCAATCCCTGCCCCGCCTGCTCTGCGGGATTCGTTTACGAAACCTCGGGCGGAAATTCAACGCGCCAATCCGGCCAGCTTCAGTTGCGGCGCCGCCTTCGCGGCGGATTCGCTGCATCGCTCCTCTACACCTACTCGAAGTCGATCGACGACGACGCCATGCTCGGCGGTCAGGGACATCAATCCAGCGCTTCCCAAACTGATTTCTCAGCGGCCTCATCCTCGTCATCCTCTAGCAATACGCAGGTCGCGCAAGATTGGCTCGATCTGACAGCGGAACGCTCCCTCTCCTCCTTCGACCAGCGCCATCTCCTCAATCTGCAAGCCCAGTACACCACCGGCCAGGGACTCGAAGGTGGAACACTACTCGGCGGTTGGCGCGGTCGAGCATTGAAGGAGTGGACGCTGCTGATGCAGTTGAATGTCGGAACCGGCCTGCCGGAGACGCCGCTCTTCCCCGCTGCCGTCCCGGGCACTGGCTGGCTCGGCCCATTGCGTCCCAGCCTCACCGGCGCGCCAGTACAAGGCGGACAGACTGGCGCGCACGTCAATGCATCCGCCTACACGACACCCGCACCAGGCACCTGGGGCACTGCGGGCAGAAACTCCATCACCGGGCCAAACCAGTTCAGTCTCAACGGCGGCATGCAGCGCACTTTCCGACCCAGCAAGCGTTTCTACCTCGACGTACGCATCGACGCCACGAACTTGCTGAATCATCCTGTATTCAGTAGCTGGGTCACGACATTGGAAAGCGCGCAATTCGGCCTGCCACAATCCGCAGACGCGATGCGAAGCCTGCAGACCACCATGCGGGTGAGGTTCTGACCATGCGCAAACTCGTCGCCCTGCTTCTCGCTTTCATCTTCTCTGCCTCCTCCTCCGCGCAGCAAGTCGGCCAGAATCGCCCTGCCAACGCGCAGGATACCTACACCATGTCGGTGAAAGTGCAACTCGTAGTCGAAGCTGTCGTCGTCAAAGACAAGCAGGGCAATCCCATTCGCGGCCTTACGGCAAAAGATTTCGCCGTAACCGAAGACAACGTGCCGCAGACCATCAAGTTTTGCGAGCACCAGGATCTCGCGGAAACCGCAAAGCCGCTACCCGTCTCAAAACGCAGTGAAGAAGATCTGAAGATATATAAGCGCCTCGCCCGCGAAAAAATTGCACCCGAAACCATAGACAACGAGCACTACAAGAATCGACGCCTCCTGGCGCTCTACTTCGACATGTCCGCCATGATGCCGGCAGACCAGATGCGCGCTCTGCAGGCAGCTGAGCAGTTCATCCGCACGCAAATGACCTCCGTCGACCTCGTGTCGATCATGCGCTACAACACCGGATCCGTCGACATTCTTCAGGACTTTACCCAGGATCGCGATCGCCTGCTCAGCATCCTCGAAACCATGATCGTAGGCGAAGGCCAGGACTCAGCCGAAGAAGTAGATGACGCCAGCGCCGCAGACACCGGCGCCGCCTTCGGACAGGACGACAGCGAATTCAACATCTTCAACACCGACCGCCAGCTCTCCGCCCTGCAAACTGCCGCGCATATGCTCGGCCAGCTCAACGAGAAGAAGTCGCTGATTTATTTCGCCGGTGGCATGCGCCTCAATGGCGTCGACAACCAGGCGCAGATGCATGCCACCGTCGACGCGGCCATCAAGGCTGGCGTGTCTATCTGGGCCATCGATGCCCGCGGTCTTGTCGCGCAGGCTCCCCTCGGCGATGCGACGCAGGGCTCGCAGGGGAAC
>NZ_JBARMD010000416.1:0-5676 GCF_049802275.1 Occallatibacter sp.
TTCTTTTCCGGGTGGGGTGTGCGCACGCTCGTTAGCGGAGAGAGCCGATATAACCCCATGTCGTACCACAATGGGTCGATGTGGCCACACGACAACGCCTTGATCGCCTTCGGCGCATTGCGGAGAAGCCAGAAGGAACTCGCCTCGCGGATCACATCCGGATTGCTGGATCTCTCGTGCGAGGTGATGTTGCACCGCCTTCCCGAATTGATCTGTGGCTTCGGTCGGCGTCCCGGCAAAGGACCGACCCTTTACCCGGTAGCCTGCTCACCTCAGGCCTGGGCGGCAGGCTCCGTCTTCATGCTGCTGCAGGCCTGCCTCGGACTTGAGATTCGCGCGAGTGAGTCACGGATTTATCTGCATCACTCCGCTTTGCCGGATAAGCTGCAACAAATTCAGGTTAGCAATCTCAAGATCGGAAACGGTAGTGTCGATCTCTCGTTCGAGCGGTTCGCGGACTCGGTGAGTGTCAACATTATTCGACGCAGCGGTGACATCGAAATTGTAGCGATACGCTAGTTCTGATTTGCCGCTCGGCACCCATTGTTCGATAACGCGAATCGGCGCATTGAATTCAGTGACGTTCCTGATGCGTCATTTTGGATTTTTCGCTGCCTGCACCAGCATCTCCACGGGTGCCACGATCATGTCGCGCAGCACGGCCTGCGGCTTCTCCGCCATCTTTAACGTCTGCAAGTCGCTTTGTGTCGTCGCAGCTTCCGTTGCCCGATGTTTCTGAAGGTCATCAAGTGCGCGAAGCCCGATCGTTGAAACTTGCGACAAACTCTGCGACAGGGGTGCAAGCTCTGCGGTGATGTCGGAGTTCTTGAGCGAGGGCTGCAGTTTTGCATCGTTGTCGCGCCAGAGGGTCAACCATTTCGCGGCCATTTGGAATTGTTCCGGTGAACCATTGCCGGAGACAATCACAGCGACCAGATCTTTGAACTTGCGGGCGGTCTCACTCTCAGGCGGAATCGCATCCACCAAGTGGTTCAAAGGCGAGTGCCAGTCATACGCTTTCAGTGA
Source organism: Occallatibacter sp. (assembly GCF_049802275.1). Taxonomy (NCBI): domain Bacteria; kingdom Pseudomonadati; phylum Acidobacteriota; class Terriglobia; order Terriglobales; family Acidobacteriaceae; genus Occallatibacter; species Occallatibacter sp. The sequence goes on from NZ_JBARMD010000416.1 coordinate 1,027, forward strand.
TTCCCGTTCATATCCCACCGGGGGCTGCACGACGCCCGCCAGCACTGCGAGATACTTCGGATCAGATTGGCTGCTCATGCGCTGGAGCATCGGACGGGTAAACGATTGGTGGTGCAAGCCATAAAACTCCAGCTTGTCTGAAATCACCGCCATTCGCGCATACATCGAGTTCACATCGCGCACATCCTGCGCAGACCACAACCGTTCTGCAATTGCGGCGGTGCGCGGCCAAATGCGGCTGTCGATGATCTCCGGAGTGACGAATTCACTCCACATCGCCGCTTCGCCGCCGAGCACGCGCTTCCTTTCTTCTGGCGACAGTGTTGCCCCATCGCCTGCCAGTGGATCGGCAAGGTAATGCTCGGCCGCCGACTGGTTTAAGTCGATGTAATAGCCCGTCGACAATAACCCGCGATTGCCTTGCCGCGCTGCCGCTGCCAGAGACTTGGGCCCGCGCCATGACTGAATCACCACATCCTTTGGAGTGTCGGGTCCCAGAACTTCGTCCCAGCCTTCCATGATGCGGTGGTGAGCCGCCACCAGCTTTTGCACGCGCGCGGTGAAGTACGATTGCAGCGCCGCATTGTCTTTCAAGCCGTGCGCGCTCATGAAAGCCTTGATCTGTGGGTTCGCGTCCCACTCCTTGCCGTTACACTCATCACCCCCGACATGGAAGTAGGCATCCGGGAAGATCGTCGTCATCTCGCCGACAAATCTGCCGAGGAATTCAAACGTGCTCTCCTTTGAAGGGTCCATGGCCGGATCGAAAATACCCCAATGGGTCTCGATTTTGTACGGCCCTTTTCCGCTTGCAAGATCGGGATAACCCACAAACCATGCAGTCGTGTGGCATGGAGTGTCGAACTCGGGCACGACGCGGATTCCGCGCTCGCGCGCATACTCCACAACTTCACGCATCTCGGCCTGCGTGTAAAAAAGGCCGTCGGAACCCTTGCCGGTCAGCAGAGGATATATTTTGCTCTCCGCGCGGAAACCCTGGTCGTCCGACAGGTGCCAGTGGAGGACATTCAGCTTTACCGCTTCCATCCCGTCGAGATTGCGCTCGATCACATCGAGAGGTTGAAAGTGCCGGCCCGCGTCAATCATCAACCCGCGCCATGGAAAGCGTGGCTCATCGTCAATCGTCACAACCGGCGCGCTGAAGCCATCCGGAGTAATCGTTACCAGTTGCAGAAACGTTTGCAGCCCGTGCATTGCTCCTAATGGATTCGGTGCCGTGAGCAGCGCGTGCGTCGGTGTAACTTCAAGGTGGTACGACTCGTTCTCTCCCAGTTGAAGGACTGGATCGTCAGCGCCCGCTGTTCTTACCGACAGCGTTGCCCTGCCAGCCGCCTCTTCATCGTGGAGCGGAATTCCAGTCTGATTCGAAAGAGTATTCAGAAATCGCTTGCGGGCCGACTCAAGCCGGGCATCCTTATATCCATCGAGGCCGATGGTGAAGGTGCCGTCAATCTTCAGTTGCCCCTGGCCTTGCGTCAGATGGAGTGGCACCGGCATCAGCGGAAGGGGTGTTGGATCCTGTGAGTAAAGCGCCGGAATTCCGAGGAATGTTGTTAAGCAGACGCTGAGAAAAATAGATAAGCGCATACGAACGCAAAACTCTCACACTCACCCCCCGATTGGCAAACAAACGGCAACCGAAAAATCGTCTGACCGATTCTACTGGTCGTCAGTTTCATCCTCCGGTGAAGCGTCGGCTCCTCTGGGCAGTCTGCGTGGATCGGGCTTGACGGTGACCGCCTGCGTTAATGTCTGCCCATCCACCGTGAGGCGCACTGTGTATTTGCCGGGCAACAATCCCACGACTCCACGCCCGGGTCGCATCGGCGCAGAACCGGGTTTGGCCGCTGGCGTTCCTGCCGGATGACACGCATCCTCAGGAGGCAAGGAAATTCTCCGCGCACCTCCGAACGCACGCGGCGCAACAACATTGAGCGCCACGCGATGCATGCCGGGCTCGGCTGAAGGAGGAGGTGCGGGCTCGACCCAATAAGCCTGCACATTGATCGCTTCGGTGTCGACCGGTTTCACCGGCGTGTCGCTGGCCAGGCATGCTGCAACATTGCCGCTTGCATCCACGAGTTCAATCTTCAGCGGACCGTTGGGCGCTGACCTCAGCCAGTAGTAGGCAACCACGCCCGCCGGCGGATTCGACTCCTGTGGTTCTTCCTGCGGCAGTGGAGTGCCATTCTGGCCGCCCTGGTGAATGGCGAACGATTCTCCTGGCGCGTACAAGAACGCCTTTGCAGCCGCAATCTCTTTGCCGCGACCTGCGATCTGGCGCAATACCGCCATCTGATCGAGCACCCAGAATCCGCGACCGAAGGTTGCCACGGCAAGATCGTCGCCATGCACAACAATGTCGCGAACCGAAGTGACGGGCATATTGAGCTGCAGCGGTTGCCAGTGGTCCCCGTCGTCGAAAGAGACATAAACGCGGAGTTCTGTGGCGGCATAGAGCAGGCCCTCTTGCTTCGTGTCCTCCTTCACTGAGTTCACAAACGCGCCATCCGGAATTCCATCCACGACGTTCTTCCAGTTTTTGCCGCCGTCATGAGTCCGGTAAATGTAAGGGCGATCGTCGGCCAAGCGATGGCGATCGACTGAGGCGTATGCGGTTTGGGCATCGAAATGACCTGCCTCAATCTGCGACAACTTGCTCCACGCACTCAATGGCGGCGGCGTCACATCCCGCCAGTGTGCGCCATCGTCGCGAGTCACGTGGATCAGCCCGTCGTCTGTGCCCACCCAAACCGTTTTGGCATCAAGCGGTGAAGGGCTTATGGTGTACACCACCCCAAAACGATCCGTCATCGACTCATCGATATCTTTTGCGGTAACCGGATCGAGCGTCTTCGGTATCTCCGGATGCAACCTCGTGAGATCCGGGCTGATCTTTGCCCATGTCTTGCCGCGGTCGCGCGTACGGAATACAAATTGATTGGAATAATAGAGTGCCTTGTCGGCTGGCGAAAACACCTGTGGAAGTGTCCACGTTCTGCGATTGGGATTTTTCGGATCGGCCGCAGGCAGCTCGCCTCCCGCTGGCGCGGGCAGGTTCAGCTCTTGATCGCAGCGCTGATCTCCATTGCCATACAGCAGTTTGCCATCATCGGGATCCGGTACAACCGTGCTGCTCTCGCCGGCCTCACAGATCGGCTCCCAGTTGCGGAAAGTGAGTATGCCCATGCGCGACCAGGTACTCACGCCAACCGCACCTGAATCCTGTTGTGCACCGTAAAGCCAGTAGGGGAAGCGATTGTCAGCGGCGATATGGTAGATCTGCGCAGTCGGCTGGTTGTACCAGGTGCTCCAGGTCTTCGCGCCATCAACGGAAACGACCGTGCCCTGGTCACTCGAAAGCACCATGCGGTTTCCGTCTTTGGGGTTGATCCAAAGCTGGTGGTAGTCATCTCCGCCCGGGGCGCCCTTCACGGGGACCCACGTCTTCCCCGCATCGAGGGTCATATAGGTTGCGGTATTGATGTCGTACGCACGATCGGGATTGGTGGGGTCGACGCTGATCTGGCCGAAGTACCATCCGCGCCCCCACAACCGCTGCTCGCTGTTGACTAATCTCCACGTCGCACCCGCATCGTCCGATATATAAATTCCTCCTGACGGTTTCGGCGTCGGCGTCTTCTCAGTATCCGGCACACTCCGGAACGACCGTGCGATTGCCGTCCCCAGGTTATCGAACACTGCGTACAACCGGTTCGAATTGCTAGGCGCAACGGCGATACCAATTTTGCCCACAAAGTCGTCGGCCGGAAGTCCTCCGGTTAGCTGATGCCACGTGTCGCCGCCATCGGTGGATTTGTACAGCCCCCCTCCCGGCATATTCGAGGGAGCATATACCGCCCACGGCGGCCGCCGCGTCGCCCATAGCGATGCGTAAATTATGCGCGGATTTTGCGGATCGAGCGCGAGGTCGACAGCGCCAACATCGTCAGGGTTCTTCGCGCCGGCAAGGATCTTGTTCCAATGCGCTCCGCCATCGATGGAGCGAAAAACGCCGCGCTCCGGATTCGGCTTGTAAACGTGTCCTAACGCCGCTACATATACCCGGTTCGGATCGGCAGGATCAACGACGATCTTTCCAATCTGGCGAGTCTCCGCGAGACCTATCGAATGCCAGGTCTTTCCCGCGTCCGATGATTTGAAGAGACCGATGCCATACGAATGCTGGCTCCGAATATCCGGCTCGCCCGTCCCGACATAAACAATATTGGGATCGGATGGAGCGACCGCGATGGCGCCGATTGAGCCTATCGGAATTCCAGTCTTGGGGTCGTCTGCAATGGGAAACCATGTTCGGCCGGAGTTCTCCGTCTTCCACATGCCGCCGCCAACCGAGCCCATGTAGAACGTATCGGGTTGCGCCGCATTTCCCGCGACCGCATACGTTCGGCCGCCGCGCATCGGTCCCACGTCGCGCCATTGAAGCCCGGAGAGCATTTCTGCGGGATACTGTTGAGCTGCTACCTGAAACGCAAATACGAAACAAAGCGACGCAACAAGATGGCGGCGACCGGCAGGCATGGCGGGGCTCCGAAGCATTCAGGATTTTTGGTTGCACGGCGGGGGAAACAATCAGATTGCAATTGAATGCGATTGTAATGGAAATGG